>JAQTNG010000142.1 GCA_028714015.1 Elusimicrobiota bacterium
CCATCGGCGCGGACCTCCCGATCTCCGAGCCGCAAGGAAATTTCCTCGTGGACATCGGCGGCGGCACGACCGAAGCCGCCGTCATTTCGCTCGGCGGCCTGGTCGTCTCGAAGTCCCTCGACATCGCGGGCGACGAGATGGACGAAGCCGTCATCATGCATTTCAGACGCAAGTACAACCTCCTGATCGGTGAGACCACTGCGGAAGAGGTCAAAATCCAGATCGGCTCCGTGTTCCCCTTGAAAGAGGAGAAGACGATGGAGGTCAAAGGCCGGGACCAAGCCACCGGCCTGCCGAAGACGGTCCTGATCACGTCGGAAGAGGTGCGCCAGTCCCTGATGGAACCGGTGCAGCTCATCCTCGACGTGATCAAGAACACGCTGGAGGAAACTCCGGCGGAACTGGCTGCGGATTTGGTGGACCGCGGAATCATGCTCGCGGGAGGCGGGTCGCTGCTGAGAGGTCTTCCCGACCTCATCCGGCAGGAGACCGAGCTTCCGGTGCATCGTGCCGCGGACCCCTTGAGCTGCGTCGCGCTCGGGACGGGGAAGTTCCTCGAGGAGCTCGATCACATCGATGATCGGCGCCCGGACTTCGTCACGTCCTATCGAGACCGCTCGTAAGAGCGGTCTTAATATCGCTCGATAGAGCGATCTCAGCCTAAAACCGTCTCGTGTAGTGAGTTAAGCCCCCGGCCTAAGCCGGGCTCACATGCAACGCGAAACGCGTATCGCCAACTTCGTTCTGGGCGCCTTAACGGCGCTCGCGCTTCTGCTTCTGTCCCTGCCCTTGTCGACGCCGGTGCGTTCCTTCAAGGCAGGGGTGGGGTATTTGCTCGACCCTCTCGCCTATCACGGCGAGGCGGGCTACCGGCGCGTCGCCGGTTCGCCCCAGCGCATACGGCAGCTTCTTCTGGCGGACATCGAAAACGAGAGGCTGCGCGCCGAGCTGCGGCGCGGGGAATGGCTCGCGACCACCGTTTCCTCGCTTTCCCTCGAGAACGAGCGCCTGCGCGGGGCGCTGGTCCTGAAGGCCCCCGCGGGCCGCTCGCCCGCCTGGGTGCACGTCATGGAGCGCGATCCGATTCATTGGTACCGCAGCCTCGTCGTCGACGCCGGCTCCGACCGGGGCGTCTCCCTCAATGATCCGGTGCTCGGGCCCCGCGACGGCCGCCTCGTGGCCGTGGGCCGGGTGGTCGACGTCCGGCCGAACACCTCGACGGTGCTGCTCCTCACCGACGAGCTTTCCGCGGCGGCGGCGTATCTGTCCTCGGGGACGCTCGAGGGCCTCGTGCAGGGCCAGGACGGCCCGCGCCTGCGCATGAACTATCTCAACGCCGAGGCCCAGCTCTCCGAGGGCGACTCGGTGTACACGTCTCCGACGAGCGCCACGTTCCCGCCCGACGTGCTCATCGGACGCGTCGCGCGCGTCAATCCTCGCGACCCGTTCCTCACCTTCCAGTCCGTCGAGGTCACGCCCGCGGCCGACGCGTCGTCGCTCCAGGAGCTGATGATTCTGCGCTCCCGCGCGCCCGAGGGCGAGGCCAAGCCTCCCGTCTACGTGCCGGCGTTCACGCCGGTCTCGGCGTCCAGCGCGACGGCGGGAGTCGCGGTCTCGACGGCGACGGCCCCGCGTCCGCGCCGAAGGCGCGCCGCGCCGGTCGCGATCTCGTCCGCCGCGGCCGCGGCCTTGGACGAAGTGCTGGATCCCGAGGAGCCCCGATGATCGGCTTCCTGCGCGCCGTCGCGCTGTTCATCGCGTCCATGTTCATGCAGTGGTGGTGGAACACGCACTTCGCCTATTGGGGCGCGGCGCCGCAGTTCCTGCTCGTGCTGACGGTCCTTCTCGCGGCGCGGCGCGGGCCGGTCCTGGGCATGCTGGCGGGCTTCGGCTGGGGCCTGTACCTCGACGTCACGCGCGCGGAGCTGTTCGGCGCGAGCGCCCTCACCTTGACCCTGGCGGCCTACTTCGTCGGCGTCGCCCGCCGCCAGATCGACCTGCGGGCGGCCGGGCCGCTCGCGGCGACGACCTTTCTTTTGACTTGGGCCGGCTTTATCGTCTCCGGCCTGCTCGGCCTGATCTTCACGAAGAGCTTCGAGTGGAGCGGCTGGGTCGCGATCGCGGTGACTCCGTTCCTCAATGCCGCGGCGGTGACCGCCGCGGCGCTGATCCTGGACGCGCGGGGGGACCGGTGAGCCGCGGCGGCGAAGTGCCCCTGGAGCGCCTGGAGATTCTCTGGTACTGCATCGCGGCCGCGGGCCTCGTGCTCGGCCTGCGCCTGGCTCAGATGCAGCTCGTCCAGTCCGCGGAATGGCGGCTGGCCGCCGAACGCAACCGCTCGCAGATGATCCATCAGAACGCTCCGCGCGGCCGTATCTACGACCGCAACGGCGTGGCGTTGGCCACCAATGCGCCCGCCTTTTCTCTGATCTATCTGCCTCCCGGCAAGGATCAGCGGCATCAGGATCTCAAGCCGCTCGCGCAGGAGCTCGCGCGCCAGCTCGGCCGCGACCCCGACGACCTTCTCGAGGCGCTCGAGCAGGCCGTGCGCGAGGAAAGCGCGATCCGCCTCGCCGAGAACCTGCCCACGCAGACGATGTTCCGGCTGTCGGAGCTCAAGACGATCTATCCCGGCGTCGATCTCATCGTCGAGGCGCGGCGCTACTACCCGTTCGGGCGATTCGCGAGCCACCTTCTCGGCTACATGGGCAAGATGAGCTCGCACGAGTGGCGCGAGCGCAAGCCGAAAGGCTACCGCGTGGACTCGCGCACCGGCCGCCTCGGCCTCGAGAAGATTTTCGAGGACGAGCTGCGCGGCCGCGACGGCGGCCTGCGCATGGAGGTCGACGCGCAGGGGCGGCTCAAGCGCGTGATCGACAAGATCCCGTTCGAAGCGGGCAGCAACATCCATTTGACGATCGACGCGGCGGTCCAGCGCGCGGCGGACGAGAGCCTGCGCGGCACTTCGACGGGCCGGGGCGCCGCGGTCGCCATCGATCCGCGCAACGGCGACCTGCTCGCGATGAGCTCCCAGCCGGATTTCGATCCAAACGCCTTCCTCTCCACCGATCCGGCCGAGGTCAAGAGCACCGTGCTCGAGCTGACCGAGTTCAACAACGCGATCTCGGGCGCCTATCCCCCGGGGTCGACCTTCAAGCCGATCGTGGGCCTCGCGGCGCTCAGCGAGGGGCGCATGAAGCCCGAGGACACGGTGTATTGCCCCGGTTATTACACCATCGGCGGACGGACCTTCCTCTGCTGGGACCACAAGGGACACAAGAACGTCTCTTGGCTCATGGGCCTCGCCTTGTCCTGCGACGTGTATTTCTACACGATCGGCCTCCGGGCCGGCGGCGCCGCGGTCGAGCGCTACGCGAGCGCCTTCGGCCTCGGGCAGAAAACGAATATTCCGTCGTTCAAGGCCGAAAAGAGCGGCCACCTGTTCGGGCCCGAGACGCGCAAAAAGGCGGGCAAAGGCTGGTACGACGGCGACACGCTCAACCTCGCGATCGGCCAGGGCGAGCTGACCGTCACGCCTCTGCAGATGGCGATCGCGACCGCGGCCCTGGCCAACCGCGGCACCGTCTGGCGCCCGCGCTACACGCAGAAGATCGTCTACGCCGACGGCCGCCCCGACTACGTCCAGAATCCGGAGCGCATGAGCGTCGTGCAGGCCAAGGAATCGGCGTGGGACCAGGTCCAGCGCGGACTGGAGGTCGTCATTACCTCCGGCACCGGCGGCGGAGCCCGCATCCCCGGCCTGATCGTGGCCGGCAAGACCGGCACCGCGCAGAACCCTCACGGCGAGGACCACGCCTGGTTCATCGCCTACGCGGCGAAGCCCGGCGAGCCCGCGTCGATCGCGGTCGCCGTCCTCGTCGAGAACGGCGGCCACGGCGGCTCGACGGCGGCGCCCGTGGCCCGCAGGATGATCCTCGCCCACTTCGGCATGGCCGACCCGTCGGCTCCGCGGCCGCTTAATCCTTCGAAAACGGCGGTCCCGGGTCCCATCCCGATGCCCCTTCCCATTCCCGGGAGGACGCGCTGATGACGATGGCCCGCGCGGTTCGCGTGCAGTCCGGCCTGTCGGGCCGCGTCGATTGGACCTATGTCGCGGCCGTGGCGGGCCTCATCATCGTCGGCTCGCTCGCGATGCTGTCGGCCGCGAGCACGACGAGCTTCTACTCCTCGATCCTGCAGAAGCACTTCATCGCGCTGACGCTCGGCATCGTCCTGTTCACTTTGACCTTGGCCTTCAACTATCAGGTGTTCCAGGACCAGTCGAAGTTCGTCTACGCCACCGCGATCATCATCGTCGCGGCGACCTTGATCCTCGGCCGGATCTCGCGCGGCCAGCGCTCCTGGATCCACCTGTTCGGCTTCAGCTTCCAGCCGGCCGAGATGGCGCGCACTCTCGTCATCCTGGCGCTCGCGGATTTTCTCGACCGGCGCGCGCGCCGGATCGGAGACCTCTCCACCATCCTGCTCGGGCTGGCCATCTGCGCGCCCGTGATGCTTCTCGTGCTCAAGCAGCCCGACTTCTCGACGACCTTGACCTTCGTCCCCGCGATCTTCGGCATGATGTTCGCCGCGGGGGCGGACCTGTTCCAGCTCGCCGCGATTTTCGGCTTCGGGGGCGTCGCGATCTCGGTCCCGCTGATCTACACGATCTGCCAGGTGCGCTACCCGCTCGCGGCGGCGCACAGCCTCCCGGGCATGATCCTCGCGACCTCGCGCATGGGCTGGGCGACCTTGGCCGCGATCGGGATTTTCTGCGGGATCGGCTTCCTGGCCTGGCGCGTGGCGAGCTGGATGCGCGTGCAGATCAGGCCCGCGGCGTTCGCGGCGATCCCGATCATGCTCTCGGCCGCCCTGCTGTCGGGCATCGTCGTGCAGCACGCCTTGAAGGGCTATCAGCGCAACCGCTTCGTCGCCTGGATCGCGCCGCAGAGCGACGCGCAGGGCGCGTCGTACAACGTCATCCAATCCCAGATCGCGCTGGGATCGGGGGGGATGTGGGGCAAGGGCCTGTTCTCGGGCACCCAGTCCCAGCTCGGCTTCCTGCCCGAGCGGCACACCGATTTCGTCTTCGCCAACCTCGGCGAGGAGATGGGCTTCTGGGGAACGTCGCTGATCCTCGGTTTGTACATGATTCTGCTGTGGCGGATCGTGGCGGCCGCGCGCCAGGCGCGCGATCGCTACGGCTATCTGGTGTGCGCGGGCCTGGCTTCGACCATCGCGTTCCAGCTCGTTCTCAACGTCGGCATGTGCATCGGTCTCATGCCCGTCGCCGGCGTGCCTTTGCCTCTCGTTTCTTATGGCGGCTCGAGTCTCCTCGTCACTTTGTGGACGCTCGGCATCGTCGCCAACATCTATGCGCGGAGATACGCGCTGCTTTGATCCCCGGAGGACTTGTGTCCAACGAAAACGAACAGATTCCGACTCAGACGCCGCAAACGAACGAAGCCCCGGTCCGTCAGGAACCGGTGCGCGTGCACGACAATTCCACTCCCGGACCGGTCGATTCGCCCGCGGCGAATCGCACGCCCGTCGCGGCGCCCGCGCCGGCGCCCGAAAGGGCCCCGGAGCCGACGCCGGCGCCGGCCGAACGGCCGGCCGAATCCTCGGCGCCCGAGCCCGTGCGCTCGGCGCCGGCGCGCGAGGATCTTTACCCTCGAGCCGACGGTCCCGTCGACGCCGACCGCGACATCCCTCAGACGGCCGACGCCCATGAAGGCGCGAACGACGACGACGGCGACGAGGACGAGGGTCCCGAGGTGTCCGTGGAGATCCCTCTCACCGGCGAGGGTTCGACGCCTTCGGCGCCGACCCCCCCGCCGGCTGCCGCCGGCGCCGCTTCTCCCAATATTCCCGGCGCCGCCGGTCAGCCGGGCTCCGAAACGCGCGAAGGCGGCCGCCGCCGCCGCCGCCGCCGCCGCGGCGGCCGGGGCGGAGAGCGGACCGGTCAGACTCCGGGCCAGGAGCGCGCCCCGGGACAGCAGGGCTCGGCGCCGAAGGCGCCGACCCCCGCCGAAGGTCAAACGCCGGCGCCGGAGCGCCCCGCGCAGGAGCGCCGCGAGCCCCCGCAGGGCGGCGGCCGCGAGCGGCACGAGCGTCACGGCCAGGAGCGCCGCGACCAGGGACGCCGCGATCAGCCGGGACGGCGCGACGAGGCCGACCGAACGTCCGGCCGGGCCTCCGGCGGCCGCGACGGCCGGGGCGGACGCGGCGAAGGCCGCGGCGGCGACCGTCATCGCGACGATCGCCATGAGAGCGGCCGCAGCCAGGAGCGCACCAACACCGGCAAGAGCACTCGCGGGCCGGTCAAGCGCGAGGTTCTCGCCAACACCAGCTTCGAGGAGACGCGCATCGCGATTCTGGAGAACGGGCGCCTGTCCGAGCTCCACTGGGAGCGCAAGAGCTCGCAGAACATCGTCGGCAACGTCTACAAGGGCACGGTCGAGAACGTCCTGCCCGGCATCTCGTCGGCGTTCGTCAACATCGGCTTCGAGAAGAACGCGTATCTTTATATTTCCGACGTGCTCGGCGACAAGAACGCGCCCATCGACCAGACGCTGAAGAAGGGCCAGACCGTCATGGTTCAGGTCGCTAAAGAAGCGATCAGCACGAAGGGCCCCAAGGTCACGATGGACGTGTCTTTGCCGGGACGCTACCTCGTGTTTACCCCGTACCAGGAATACGTCGGGATTTCCAAACATATCGCCGAGCCGGAGGAGCGCCAGCGCCTCGAGAAGATCGTCGACAAGCTCGTGAAGGCGCACCTCAACGGCAAGGGCGTCGTCGTCCGCACCGAGGCCGAGGGCGCCACCGAGGAAGAGCTCGAGCGCGAGGTGAAGTACCTCCAGAACCTCTGGGCCTCGGTCCAGAAGAAGTACGACGAGCAGCCGTCGCCCGCGATCCTGCATCAGGACCTCGGGCTCGCGATGCAGATCGCGCGCGACATCCTCTCCGACCAGGTCTACGTGTATCTGCTCGACAGCAAGGAATCCCAGAAGCAGGTCATCGACTTCGTCGAGGGCTTCGCGCCCGAGCTGAAGGACCGGATCAAGCTGTACGAGGCGAAGACGCCCATCTTCAAGGCGTTCAACATCGAGAAGCAGATCGAGACGATCCGCGAGACGAAGGTCAACCTGCCCAACGGCGGGTCGATCGTGATCCAGGAGGCCGAGTCCCTGTGCGCGATCGACGTCAACACCGGCCGCTTCACGGGCTCGAAGTCCCAGGAAGAGACGGTGACCCAGACGAACATCGAGGCCGCGACGCTCGTGGCCAACCAGATCCGCCTGCGCAACATCGGCGGCATCATCGTCGTCGACTTCATCGACATGCGCAAGGCGTCCAACCGCGCGAAGGTCATGGAGGCCTTCGCCGACGCGTGCCGGGGGGACCGGGCGAAGATCCGCATCCTGCCGATCACGCGCCTGGGCCTCATCGAGCTCACGCGCGAGCGCAAGCGCATGTCGACGGCGGCGCTGCTCACGGCCGAGTGCCCGCAGTGCCGGGCGTCGGGACGGGTGCTCTCCGTCGAGACCCTTCGTATCAAGATCCAGCGCGAGATCTTCGAGATGACGGGCGGCCGCCCCGGCGGCTCGATCCGCGTCTCGCTGCATCCGTCGGTCGCGGAATCGTTCCGCTCCCAGCAGCCCATCATCGAGAAGAACGTCCAGCGCGCCGTGAAGATCCAGTCCGATCCGAACCTGATGTGGGAGGACTATCACATCGTCCTCGAATAAATGAAACAGCTCGTCCTCCTGCTGGCGGCCTCGCTGATCCTCCCGGCCGCGCCCTCGCGGGCGCGCGCCGGGGAGATCTCCGTCGTCGTCTCCGGGAAGCCCCAGGACGCGGCCGAGACCTATGTGGCGGGCGGCAAGCTCTACCTCGACGCGAAGCGCGTCGGCGCGCTGTACGGCGGCCAGGTCTACTGGTATCCCGTGTCCGGGCGCGTGCAGCTGAGCCTGCGCGGGCGCTCGCTCCAGATCGTCGCCGGCTCGAACAAGGCGTCGGCCGGCGACCGGGACATGAAGATGAGCGACGCGGTCATCGTCCGCGTCTCCCACGCCTTCGTGCCGGTGTCGTTTTTGAGCGGCCCGGAGTTCTCGTCCTGGAGCGGCCATCAGACGCGCTACGACGAAAGGACGAAGTCCTTGGTCGTCGAGAAGACGGGCACGGTCGGCGCGCCGGCGGCGTTCTCCTACAAGGGACACACCCGGATCTCGCTCGCCTTGGCGCCCGGCGCGTCGTATCATACCTCCGCGCGCGGCACCGGCGGCGTCGATCTCGTCGTGGACTACGGCGTCGCCGAGGGCAACGAGAGCGTCAGCCTCGACGACGGCGTCGTCGACTCCTACGCGCTCAAGCAGGAAGCCAAGCTCGTGCGGCTGTCGGTCCGTTTCGCCGAAGCCGGCCAGCGCTGGCGCGCCGCCGAGCTGTCCGACCCGCGGCGCGCCGTGCTCGACATATACGCCCCCGGAGAGGCTCTCCCGGCCGAGACTTCCGTTTCCAAGAAGGAAGACGTGAAGGAAACGACGAAGGAAGCGGCGAAGGCGGCGGCGGCGGCGCCCGCTCCGGCGCCCGTTCCGGCGCCCGCTCCGGCGTCCGCGTCGAAGCCCTCGGCGAAGGCCGCGCCGGAGCCGGCCCATAAGCGCCGCCTGATCGTCATCGATCCCGGCCACGGCGGCAAGGATCCCGGCGCCACCGGCGTCCACGGCACGCGCGAGAAGGACGTGAACCTCGCCGAGGCTCTCGAGCTCTCGCGCGTCCTCAAGGAGCGCGGCGACTTCGACGTGCTGCTGACCCGCGACGAGGACGTCTTCATCCCGCTGTCGGACCGCTCGGAGCTCGCCAACAGCCGCGACGCCGACCTGTTCGTCTCGCTGCACTGCAACGCGGCCGGCAACAAGCGCGAGAGCAGA
>JAQTNG010000143.1 GCA_028714015.1 Elusimicrobiota bacterium
CGCGCCGTCGGCCTCGTCCGCGCCGCTGTGCCCGGTCACGCGCAGGTTCTCAAGAGGGTGGGCCGGCACCTCGGAGGCGGCCTTAGCCAGAAGCTTCTCGGCTTCCGGCGTCAGCTGGTACGTTCCTTTATTGAAAGTCAGCGCCCATTCGGAGGCCGCCGCCTTCGCCGGCGCCTTCGCCGGGGCGGGCGCTTCCGCCGGGGCTTCTTTAGCCGCCGAAGCGGCCTTCGGCTCGGTCGCGCGGGCGGCCTTTCCCTTGTCGGCCTTCCCGGCCTTCTTGCCTCGGACGGGGCGCTTGACGACCTGGCGCTTGACGCGAGGGACGTCGGCGCGGGACGCGATTTCGACGGCCTTGGGCGCCGCCTTCACGCCCGCGACGAGCGGCTTCTCCGCGGCGCCGGCCATGTCGGCGCTGGGCGCCAGAGCAGACGCGATGACGGGCTCCGCGACCGAGCCGTCAGGCGAGGACGTGCCCCTTCCATTCTCCGTTGCCGAGGGGCCCGCAGCCTTCTCCGCGAGCAGCTTGTCCGAGGGGCCGTCGTCGAGCACCTGAATCCAGCGGTGCAGCGTGCGCTGGCGGTTCTTCGCGTCGAGCGCCGTCAGCACGCACTCGTAGCGCCCGGGCGCCAGCGTTTCGCCGAAGTAGTTCTGCTTGCCGTTCCAGAAAATCTGGTGGAACACGGGGCCGCCGCCGACAACGTCCTGAAGCGGCGCGAGCTCGGCCCCGTCGCGGGACGGCTGCAGAAGCTGGAACTTCCAGGACACGAGACCGGCGGGCGGGTCGGAAACGGAGAACTCGATGATGACTCCCTGCCCGCGCGCGGGCCGGAACGAGGGCGGGTACACGCCGAGCGAGATGGGCGGCCCGAGCTCGTCTCCGACCGCGCTCTCCACGACGAGGTTCAGCGGCTGGTTGTACACGAACACGATGACGACGCCCTTGAAGTCCATCAGGCCCTTCGGAAGGTCCACCTGCGTGTTCAGCAGGTTGACGCGCACCCGGGGCGGGGCCACGCCCGCGTTGAAGAAGTGGGACGAGATGCCCATCGTGCGGCGCATGTCCATGACCTTCGCGTCGCCGACCGCGGTGCCTTCCGGCAGGATCACGGCCTGGGTCGTGCCGAGCGCGAACACGAGCTTCGTCAGCGGATCGAGAATCTTGGACGCGCCGGGCTGGAACGCGATGCCGGCCTGGAACAGCAGGGGCGTCGGAATGCCGATCGCCTCGGGGTCTCCGTTCTCGCGCATGACGACGCGCGCGCCCTCGATCGATTTGAGATCGACGAGGCTCTTCTCGACGGCGCTGCGCAAGCGGGCGCGGATCTCCTTGCGCATCAAGGTCTTGTTCGCCGCCGGCATGTCGTCGGCGCGCGCTCGCGGCGGCGCGGCCTTTTTGCGGGCCGTCGAACGCGAGGACTCGTCGTCGATCGAATCGTCGTGCGTCGTGCGCGAGGAGCGGGCGGCCTCTCCGTCGCTGATCGTCTCGGGCGCGACGCGGGCGCCCGCGGCCGGATCGGCGCGCTTGATCGGGCTCGCCGCTCCGGGGTTGACGGGCTCGGCGACGGAGACGCCGAGCTTCGCCTTCGGGGTGCCCCCCGCGCCGCCGCCGGTGTTCATGCGGTGCGTGATCAGATTGATGTACTCGTTGGCCATCGAGCGCTCGGACGGATCGCCCTTCGTCAGGATTTCCATGAACCGGTCCATCGCCTGGATGTCCTCGCCCTGCTCGTAGAAATGCACGGCGATCTGCATCGGGCGGCTCAAGCCCGCGCCGCCGCTCTCGTCGTCCGATTGAGCGCGGACGAGAGGGCTCCCAAGAGCGAGCAATACGGCGACGATGATGGAGATGTTCTTCAAAGGCGTGAAATAACGCGGTTCCAGGCGCACTTGTCCCGGACAAACTGAATCATAAGGGAACGCGATTGCTGAATTATTACGCAAATTTTACCGTGCCGGCTCAGGGCGCGAGCCCCAGCGCGGCCAAACGGGCGCGTATAGAGGCGTTCCCGGGCTCCAGGGCGAGCGCCGCCCGCAGCTGCGCCTCCGCGTCCGCCGGCCGTCTCAAGGCCACATAGGCGTTGGCGAGGTTCACCCGCGGCGCCGCCCGCCGCGGGTCGCGGGCCACGACGCCTTCGAGCTCGACGGCGGCTTCCGCCGGATGCCCGTTGGCGAGCAGAAGGCTTCCATATACGAAACGGGCCTTCAGAAAAGAGGGCCGGCGCGCCGCGAGGACGGCGGCGCGCTTGAGCGACTTCTGGGACCAGTCGCCCTTCGAGACATCCGAGTCGAGCGAGCGCAGCTCCGCGAGATCGTTTAAAACCGCCGGCTTCGGCCGCCCCGACTGGTTCGCGACGGCGAGAAGATTCCGCTCGAGCACGGGGGCCTCGGGCTGGATCTCGACGGCGCGCGTGTACGCCGCCTCGGCCTCGGCCCAGCGCTTGTCGAGCGTCATCAGATAGCCGAGGTTGTTCCAATGATTGATGTTCTCCGGGAAAATCCTCGTCGCCTCGGTGAGCAGCGCCGCGGCGGCCTCCTTGTTCTTCGCGGGATCGCGCAGGTAGAACGCGCTGAGGCCGTTGACCACCGACTCCGACAGGGGGTTCAGCGCCCACGCCGTCTCGAAGAACCCTCCGGCCTTGTCCGGCCGTCCGAGCTGCGACGCGTACACGGTGGCGAGGTTGAAATAGATCTCGTCGTAGCCGGCGTTGGCCTTCAGGGCGCCTTCATAGGCCTCGGCCGCCTTGGCCGGCTGCCCCGAGCGCGCATAGGCGTTGCCGAGCTCGTAGATCGCGTTGACCTCTCGCGGGCCCCACGCGCGCGACCGCTCCAGCGAGCGCGTCGCGGCCGGGATGTTCCCCTGGCGAATCTCCTTGAACCCCGCGAAATACCAGGCCTCGCGCTCCCAGAAACGCACCTGCCACCACGCGGCGAACAGGCACGCGCACACCAGGACGGCGCCGGCGGCGCGGCGCGCCGCCGGCCCCGGGTTCCAGATGCGAAAGGCGCCGCCCTCCTTGGCTCCTCGCCCCATCGCGGCCCCCGCGAGCCACCAGAACATGAACGCGGGCACGGCGAAATGCAGGGAGACGTTCAGGAGGTTGTCGGCGAGCACGGCCGCCACGCCCGCGACCGCGCCGAGCCAGACCGGGTCCTCCCCCGCCTTCGTCTTCGTCCAGCGCCAGGCGGCCAGAAAGAACGTCGTCCACAGCCACAGGAACGCGCCGAGCCCGAGAACGCCGGTCTGCGAGAACACCTCGAGGATCTCGTTGTGCGAGTTGTTCGCGTGCGTGCGCATGTTGTGATAGAACTTGTCCGCGTGCAGGATGCTGCCCTGGTAGAACGGGTAGAACAGCTCGAACAGCCCGCCGCCCTTCCCCAAAAGCGGCGCCTCGCTGCCCATCGTCCACGCCGAGGTCCAGATCAGAACGCGCTGATGCCACGGGCTGTAAAAGCCGTCGCGCTTGGCGATCGTCGAGGCCTCGGTCAGGCGGCCGATGAAGGTGGGCGTGTAGCCCGACGAGATCGTGCTCGAGGGCCAGCCGAGGGCGAGGGCCAGGGCCAAGGAGAGCAGGAGGCCGACGGCGCGCGGCTCCTCCTTGAGCCTCGCGCGCAGCCGCGCCGAGACCGCCAGCGCCGCCACGCCGACCGCCGCGCCCCCCCAAGAGGAGCGCGTGAGCGTGGCGAGCAAGGCCGCCTCGAGGATCAAGAACAGGATGCCGTACGCCCAGCGCCGCGCGCCGCTCTTCTCGAAGAGAAAAAGCGCCAGCGCCGTGGGCATCAGGGCGGCGTTGTAGGTCGAGAGGAAGTTGGGGTTGCCGAAGGTCGAGACCGCGCGCCCGCCGTAGGGATTGAGGACGTTGGGCCAGACCAGCTCGTAGTTGAAGTACTGGCACACGCCGTACAGCGACGCGAGAAAGCCCGCCGCGAAGGCCAGATGCAGAAAATCGATCGTGCGGCCGCGCCGGCACAGCCAGGCCGTCACGCCGAGCCCGCCGGCCCACACGATGGCGCCGTACGGGTCCCAGGCGAGAGCGAAGAAGTCCTCGGTGGGCGCGCCGACGCGCGTGCGCGCCGACGGGAACGCGATCCAGAGCAGGCCCCAGACACAGACGAACGCGATCCAGGGTCCGAGCGGCACGTCGTTGGCCCCCTCGTCCTCGGAGGCGGCCGACGCGGCGAGCCAGAACGCGGCCACGCAGTTCACGAGCAGGAACATCGCCCCGCGCGCGCCTTCCGCGGCGATCGACGGCTTGAAGAAATCGGCATGGCCGAAGTACGCGCGCAGCCAGCTCGCCCCCCAGACGAGGACGACCGCGGCCAGGGGCCATTCGACGGGAAGCTTCGGCAGCTTCGCGCCCCCGGGGCGCTCCGTCTCGCGCCACGCCCAGGCCGCGAAGGCGAAGGCGAGCACGATGTTGAGCAGGGCGATCTGCGAAACGTAGGGGTTGCGGGTGAGGTTGGTGAAGAACAGGAGCGGGCACATGAAATGCGCCGTCACCAGCAGCCACCGCCGGGCCGTATTCATTGAGGAAAAGATTAGCAAATACCTAATTTGTGTGACGCCGCGCAGAAGGCGCGATCAGGCGTTTATCTGAACCAGCTTCAGACGCCCGCCGGCGCCGCTCTTGATCGTCACCGCGGCCTTGCGGACGCCGAAATGCTCGGCGACCAGCTCCGCGAGCTCGGCGTTGGCCTTGCCGTCGACCGGGGGCGCCTTGACGCGCGCGATCCAGGTCCCGTCGCCCGTTTCCTCGAGGCCGGAGATCCGGTTGTTCGGCTTGACCTTGACTCGAATGGTCTTCATGTCAAACGCATCATACGAAAGAAAAGCGCCCGCTCCATTTTTCGGAGCGGGCGCTTCATCAGATCTAGCCGGGGACGGGATTCGAACCCACAACCTGCTGTTTACGAAACAGCTGCTCTACCGTTGAGCTACCCCGGCAACGAGGCCTAGTTTACCAAAAATTACGTCAATGCAGACCGAGGTAAGCTTTTTGCACGGCGGGATCCCTCATCAGGGCCGCGCTGTCCGCGGCGGCCACGATCTCGCCGGTCTCGAGCACGTAGGCGCGCGAAGACGCCCGCAGCGCGCGCTTCGCGTTCTGCTCGACGAGAAACACGGTCACGCCTTCCTTATTGATGAGCTCGATGATCTCGAAGATTTTATCCACGACGACCGGCGCCAAGCCCATCGAGGGCTCGTCCAGCATGAGAAGTTTCGGCGCGGCCATGAGGGCGCGGCCCATCGCGAGCATCTGCTGCTCGCCGCCGGACAAGGTGCCGCCGAACTGCTGACGCCGCTTGCCGAGCACCGGGAAGAGGTGGAAGACGTGGTCGTATTCGCGCGACAGGTCCTTCTCGCGGCGCGAGTACGCGCCCATTTCGAGATTTTCCATCACGGTCAGGCGCGGGAAAATGCGGCGGCCTTCCGGCACGAGCGAAAGCCCCATCCTCATGATCTGGTCGGGCGGCATGCCCGGCAGGTCCCGGCCCTGGAAGCGGACGACGCCCTTCTCGGGCTGAAGGAGCCCGGCCACGGTCTTCATGATCGTGGTCTTGCCGGCGCCGTTGTTGCCGATGAGCGCGACGACCTCTCCCGCGCGGACCTCCAGCGAGACGCCCTTGAGCGCGCGTATTTTCTTGCCATAGACGGCGTGGACGCCGTCGAGCTCGAGCATCGCGGGAGGCTTCATCGTCATGACGCGCCCTCCTTGCCGAGATAGGCCTCGATGACGCGCGCGTTCGCGACGACCTCTTTCGGCGAGCCCTCGGCGATCTTCACGCCGTAGTCGAAGACGAACACGCGGTCGGAGATGTCCATCACGACGCGCATCTGGTGCTCGATGAGCAGGACGGTGACGCCGCGTTCGCGGACCTTGCGCACCAGCGCCACGAGGTCGTGCGACTCGGTCGGGTTCATGCCGGCGGTCGGCTCGTCGAGGATGAGGAGCTTCGGCTCGGAGGCGAGCGCGCGGGCGATCTCGAGCTTGCGCTGGGCGCCGTACGGGAGGTTCTTGGCCAGCTCGTTGCCGAGCGACTTGAGGCCGACGAACTCGAGGAGCTCCTTGGCCATCAATTCGACGGCCTTCTCCTCGTTCTTGAAGGCCGCGGTGCGCAGCAGCGGGCCGAGCAGGAACTGCACGGTGCGCGTGTGGCGGCCGACCATCACGTTCTCCAGGGCGGTCATGTGCGCGAAGAGGCGGATGTTCTGGAAGGTGCGCGCCACCCCGACGGCCACGATGTCGTGGCCCGACATGCCGCGCAGCTCCTGGCCGTTGAAGAGGATCTCGCCGCGCGTGCCGGGGTAGACTCCGGTCAGCACGTTGAAGAAAGTGGTCTTGCCGGCCCCGTTCGGGCCGATGACCGAGACGATCTCCCCCTCGTGGATCTTGAGGTTGACCTGATCGACGGCCTTGAGGCCGCCGAAATGCTGGGCGAGGTCCTTGACCTCGAGGAGAACGCGTCCGGGGGGCGGCGTTTTGGCGCTCATGAGGTGAGCTCCGCCTCGCGCCGCGAGGACGGGAGGATGCCCTGCGGCCGGAAGAGGGTCACGAGCACCAGGATCAGCCCGAAGAAGAGATAGCGGTAGTTGATCCAGTCCGCCGACAGCTTCCACTGCATGAGCGGCGGGAAGCCGACGAGCACGAGGGCGCCGACGAGCACGCCCGGAATCGAGCCCATGCCGCCGAGTACGACGATGGAGACGACGAGGATGGATTCCCAGAACACGAAGGATTCGGGGGTGACGAACTGCTCCCATTGGGCGAACAGGCCGCCGGCCAGGCCCGCGTAGGCCGCGGAGAGCGTGAAGGCGAGGAGCTTGTAATGGCGGACCGGTATGCCGGAGAGGCGGGCGGCGATTTCGTCCTCGCGGATGGCGATCCAGGCCCGTCCGACGCGGGAATCCTCGAGGCGGTTGGAGGCCACGACGCCGATCACGACCGCGATCAGGATCATAAGGTAGTACTGGACGTTCGGGTCGGCGGAAAGGAAGCTCAGCGGGCGCCAGGGCGCCAGCTGCAGCCCCTTGGGCCCGTTCGTCAGCGAGTCGAGATTATTGATGGTCAGGCGCGCGATCTCGCCGAAGCCCATCGTGACGACCGCGAGGTAATCCCCGCGCAGGCGGAGTATGGTCAGGCCGAGCAGAGCGCGCACCGCGAGCGTGACCAGCACCGAGAGGACGAGCGCGAACGGCGCGGGGACGCCCGCGCGCATCGCGATCGCCGTGGTATAAGCTCCTATCGCGTAGAACGCGATGAAGCCGAGGTCGAAGAGGCCGGCGTAGCCGAGCGTGAAGTTCAGCCCCAGGCCCAGGAGCATGAACAGGCCGATCACGCCGCCGACTCGCACGAGATAGTTGGCGTCGATCGCGCCGGCGATGAACGGGAAGATCAGAGCGAGAGCCAATGCGGCCCACGGCGTCCATCGCCAGCGGAGGATCTTGGTCATACCTTCTCCGCGATCTTCTCGCCGAGGAGGCCCGACGGCCGGACCAGAAGGACGATGATGAGGACCGTGAAGGCGATGACGTCGCGCCACTGCGCGCCGTTGGGGATGTAGCCGGAGGCGAGGACCTCGAGGAAGCCGAGGATGAAGCCGCCGAGGACGGCGCCGCGTATGTTGCCGATGCCGCCGAGGACGGCCGCGGTGAAGGCCTTCGCGCCCGGCAGGAAGCCGAGGTTGTACTTGATCGAGCCGTAGTTCATCCCGTAGAGCACGCCCGCCGCGCCCCCCAAAGCCCCGCCGACGAAGAAGGTCAGCGCGATGATGTAGTCGGGGTTGATGCCCATCAGGCCCGCGGTCTGGATGTCGTCGGAGCAGGCGCGCATGGCCTTGCCGAGCTTGGTGTGCTCGACGAAGAAGTGGAGCAGGCCCATCAGGAGGAGGGCCGCGGCGAGGATGATGATCTGCAGCGTGCTGATCGTCGCGCCGAAGACGGTGATCTGATCGATCGCCACGGGCTCGGGGAAGCGCAGGGACTGCGTGCTGATCCACAGGAACACGCCGTTCTGAAGGATGATGGAAACGCCGATCGCGGAGATGAGCGGAGCCAGCCGCGAGATGTTCCGAAGCGGGCGGTACGCGAAGCGCTCGACGAGCACGTTGATGACGCCCGCGCCCGCCATGCTCAGGACGAACATCCCGGCGAGGCCGACGACGCCCGTGCCGAAGATCGCGGGCAGCAGGGAGGCCAGGCCGAGCGCCATGAACGCGCCGAGCATCAGCACCTCGCTGTGGGCGAAGTTGATCATGGAGAGGATGCCGTAGACGAGGGTGTAGCCGAGCGCGATCAGGGAATAGATCGCGCCGAGCGTGAGGCCGTTGACGAGCTGCTGGATCAGCACGCGCTTACTTGACGGACGGGAACGTGTGGTCCTTGGCGCGCGCGCGCGTCATCGTCACGATCTTGTTGAGCGTGTCGCCCTTCTCGTCGAAGGTCGTCGTGCCGAGCACGCCGGTGTAATTGGTCTTTTTCAGCTCGTCGATGACCTTGACCCGGTCCGGCCCTCCCGCGCGCTCCATCGCCGCGAAGATGACCTGGGCGGCCTCGTAGCCGAAGTGGTCGAAGGGCTTGAGCTCCTCGCCCGACCCGGTCCAGCGTTTCTTGTAGTTGGCGACGAAGGTGGCCGCGCTCGGGAGCTCCTCGACCGGCACGCCGACGATCGAGAGGTAGGCGCCGTCGGCCGCGTCGCCGGCGACGTCGAATATCCCCGAGGTCTTGGCGCCGTCGCCCGAGATGAACGCGAACGGGTCCTTGAGTCCGAGCTCGCGCATCTGCTTGAGGAGGAGCCCCGCCTCGGTGTAGAGGCCGCCGAAGTAGATTCCCTCGGGCTTGGCGGAGTCGCCCTTGATCTTGGTGAGAAGGGCCTTGAAGTCCTTGTCGCCGACGGAGATGCCGTCCTCGCTGACGATCTTGCCGCCCATCTCGAGGA
>JAQTNG010000144.1 GCA_028714015.1 Elusimicrobiota bacterium
GTCAGGGCCGAGGGCGCCTGAAGGGCCGCGGTCGGAACCACGGAGGCGAGGGGCGCGGGCGCCATGCCCGGCGCGGCGAGCGAGCCGTAGAGGCCGATCGTCGCCGGCGAGTTCGCCGGGGAGCCGGCGCCCGGCAGGATGCTGCCTCCAAGCGCGGGCACGACGGGGACGGCGGAGCCGGAGCCGGCGCCGACCTGCACGCGCATCTGCGCGGCGGCGGGAAGGGGTCCGGAGGCGAGGAAAAGGGAAAGGGCGACGAACACGGGAGAAAGGCGGGGGTGTTTCTTCATGAGCGCATTCTAGTAATCGCCGTCGGAAAACAGAGAGGGCCGTTGGTCCCATTGCCGGGCGGGAGAGGACCCAGGATATTCCGGGGCCTTCGTCCTAGAGCCCCGATTCGTCGCGGGCTTCGATTTTCCGCAGATCCGCCCTCAGCCGCTCCAAACCCTTGCTGTAGCTGTCGGCGTCCCCGTACTCGAAAAAGCGCGGATAATGCTCGTGTGAGGCGATGATGCGGCGGGCGTGCTTGATCGGGCACCAGTACTGCTCCGTGCGCGCGGCGACCTCCCGGAAAATGCCCGCCAGGCCGTTCCCGTAGGAGCAGTAGAAGCAGTTGAATTTCTCGACCAGGTTCAGATACGGAAGGTCCTGCCGGTCGAAGACCAGGTAATCCGCGCGCCGCACCTTGGCGATGCCGTAGATCGGAAAGCAGAGCGTCTGGAAGCAGAACAGGAACACGTCGAGCAGGATCATGGGGACCAGGCCCGCGTAGATCACCGGCGCGGTCAGTATGTTCGCGATCTGCGCTTCGGCGAAATACCGGATAAGGCCCGTCTTGAACCTGCGCTGCTGGCGCGCCACCTCCTCGGCGAAGCGGACCCGTCTATCGACGATGATGTAGTGGAACTCGTCCCGTCTTTTGCGGAACTCCTGCTCCAGCTCTTCCTGCAGTTCCCTCATCCGGAGGATCAATTCGTCGATCTTATGGCTCATGATCTCACCCCCGCAACGCCTCGGCCGCGCCGAACCGCGCCCCGGCCAATCATGGTATGATGGGCCGCCGATGAGTCGGCGATGCCTGGAGGAATTCAAATGGAAGTCAGAGACAGCAACGGCAGCGTACTGCAGGAAGGCGACTCGGTGGCGCTCATCAAGGATCTGGACGTGAAAGGCGCCAACGTCACGCTTAAACGAGGCACGGTGATCAAGAACATCCGCCTCGGCGAAGGCTCCGAGGCCGTCCAGGGCAATTCAGATAAGGTGAAGGGATTGCGCCTGAAGCCGGAGTTTCTGAAGAAGGTCTGAACCAAGAGGTCAGTTCCATCGTGCCTTCCGCCTATGAATTCTTCGACGGCGTCTTAATCTTGTGAGGCCCATGTCACGGCGCGTCCATGGTTTTTCGCGCCGCCCGTGTGGCATCCTAAGGACGTCGTCAAGGGAGGCTCCACGAAAAAGCTGATCGCTGCCGCGCTGACGCTGGCCGCCGGGGTCTCCGCGCGCGCGGCCGCCGACGACTTCGAGTTCTTCAAGGAGGAGGCGCAGTTCGTCACCGCCTCGCGCCGCCCCGAACCCGCGCTGCGCGCGCCCGCGGCCGTGGACGTGATCACGGCGTCCGACATCAAGGCCTACGGCTTCAAGGAAATCTGGGACGTCCTGCGCTACCGCGCGGGCATGGACGTGCTCGACGGGACGTCGATCGACGGCAACCGCGCGCTCGTCTCGGCGCGCGGCTTCACACAGGAGTTCGTCCAGGAGATGCAGGTGCTCGTGGACGGCCGCTCGGTCTACAATCCCCTGTTCGGCGGCGTGTACTGGAAGAGCCTGCCGGTGCAGATGCAGGACATCGAGCGCATCGAGATCGCGCGCGGGCCGAACGCCGTGCTGTACGGCTCAAACGCGGGGCTCGGCGTCATCAACATCATCACGAAGAAGCCCGCCGCGTCATCCGAAGCCGCGGCCGAAGCCTGGGGCGGCACGCAGGGCGCGGTCGGGACGTCCGAGTCCGGCTCGGCGGGCGGCGCGGCCGGCGCGATCCGCGTCAGCCATGAATACCGCTCCCAGGACCACGCCGCGACGCCGAGCGGGGTCGGGAGCAGCAACGGCTTCATGCACACGCAGAAGCGCAACGCGCGCGCGCGCTGGAATCCCGACGCGAAGACCGAACTCGAGGCCCTCGGCGGGGGCTCGTGGCTGACCGCGGGCATACCGGGCCTTTCGAACTCTCCGACGGCGGAGAACGCCGAAAATTTCCAGGCCCTTCACGGGACGCGCTCGCTCGGCGGCGGCTCGGGAGCCGAGGCGTCCCTCTCCCGCTCCGAGACCACGATCCACGTCGTCTCCCTCCCGACCGGACCGGCCTACATACGAACCTATCAGTACGACGCCGAGGCCCTGCACCACTTCTCCTGGCTCGACGAGCGCGTCACCTCGAATTGGGGCGGGAACTGGCGCTTCTCGGGGGCCGACTCCGACCAGCTCTTCTCCGGGGATCCTCGCCAAAGCAACCGACTCGTGCGCGGCTTCATGCACCACACGGCGCGCGTCGCCGAACCCCTGACGCTCGTCGCCGGAGTCTCGCTCGAGCATTCGGACACCGGCGGCACCCAGCCCGCGTGGCAGGCGGCGGCGCTCTGCGAGCCGGCGGCCGATCAGATCGTGCGGCTCGCTTATTCCCGGGCGCCGACGATCCCGGCTCTGTTCTTCACGCGCGGCAATTATCTGCTCACGCCGAATTTAAAACTCGGCGCTTCCGGCGACCTTAAGCCGGAGCAGCTGTCGTCGTGGGAGCTCGGCTGGAACGGCCGGCTCCTGGACGGAGCGCTCAAGCCCGCCGTCTCGCTCTATGTCATGAGCGTCCGCAGCCTCGATTTCGCGTTCCGGGAGCCTCCGAGCGTCCCGGCGGTGAACTCCGTGGACAACCGCAACGCCGCGCTGGCGCGGGGCGCGGAGCTGTCGGTGGAGTACGCGCTCGCCCCCGAGCGCGCGCTTTTCGCGAACTACACCTTCGAGAAGATCAGCACCGACAAGGGCGCCGCCGTCTCCGGCACCGACCACGGCCGCTCGACGCCGCGCCACAAGTTCAACGTCGGCGGCCGCGCGGCGCTCGCGCGCGGGGTGACGCTCTCGGCGATCATGGGCTACAAGGACAACTATCACACGGTCTCCAGCCGCGGGACGAGGCTCGACGCCCCGAGGAGCTTCCGGCTCGACGCGCGCCTGGGCTGGACGCCCCGCCCCGGCTGGGAGCTGTTCGTCGCCGGACAGAACCTGCTCCAGCCGTACACGGTCGAGTACGCGGACGGCGCCGCGAACCCCCGCACCGTGCGCGGCGGCCTCAGCGCGAGGTTCGCTCCCTGAGCCGGCGCTAGAACCGGAGGAGCGCGCTGCCGTAGGGCGGCAGCTCGCCGCGGTAGTCGATGCCCAGCTCGGGCTTGCTGATGCGGACGTCGACGCGGCTGCCGGTGGGGTTGGCGACGACGACGGCTTTCTTGCCGCCGCTTCGCGACGTCAGGAGGTAGCCCGCCCAGCCCGATGACGCGCCGTCGAGGGCCTCCAGGTCGGCCTCGCCCAGGGACGCGTGGAGAGACTTCGCCGCGGCGAAGGTGTCGTTGTAGAACTTCTTCGTATCGGGATCGGCGTTCTTCCAGTCCACCGTGGCGGGGACGCTGAACGGGATCGACTTCGGCTCCTTGTCGAGGTTGGGCTTGTCGTAGCCGATCTCCTGGGAGCCGTAGAAGAGGACGCTGCCCGGCATCATCAAGGTCAGGAAGGAGGCCCCCCGCGTCCAGGGCCCGAAGGTCCGCTGGGGCGCGGCCTCGTCGTGGTTGCCCACGAAGTCCATCATGTCGGCGCCGCCCGTCTGCCAGTGCAGGAAGCCCGCGCGCCGCACCGCCTCGCGTATCCAGCCCGGATCGCGGCTGGCCAGAGCGTCGAACCAGCCGTGATGGCCGCCCGGCCGGTCGATGTTGTTCTTGCCGTAGATGAGGTCGAAGCCCGAGGAGGAGAGCGTGTCCCAGCCGTCGTAGGCCTCGGCGATGAAGCCGGTGCCGGGGTAGTCGGTGCGGACCTCGGTGATCATCTCCTCGAGGAACTCGCGCTTGGGCAGGCGCACGCCCCAGTTGCGCCCGAAATAGGCGTTGAGCACCTGGTAGGCCATGTCCACGCGGAAGCCGTCCACGCCGTAGCGCGAGACCCAGCCCTTCACGATCCCGATCATGCGCCGGCGCATGGCGGGGTTGCCGTAGTTCACCTGGGCCGTGTCCGTCCAGTAGTCCTTGGAGCCGTTGTTGTCGTAGCCGCCGTGGCTTATCCAATAAATCTTGCCTTTGGAATCGTAGTCGAAGGAGCCGTAGGGCGGGCTGCGCGGGCGCGAGGGATCGGCCTCGCGGCCGATGAAGTAGGACGGGTCCTCGGCGAGGAGGTTCGAGTCCATCGAGGTGTGGTTGGGGATGAAATCGATGATGACCTTCATGCCGGCGGAGTGAACGCGGCGCACGAAGGACCGGAACTCGTCGGGGGTGCCCAGTTCAGGGTTGATGCCCTCGTGATCCTTGACGGAATACGGCGAGCCTCCGCCCGTGCCCCAGCGGTTGCGCTCGCCGATGGGGAAGATGCCCATGACCCACAGGGTGTCGAAGCCCTGATCCTTCAGGTCGAGGAGGTCGCGCTCGCCGAAGTCGGCGAAGAAGCCCGCCTGCATGACCCGGCCCTCGGCGCGGCGCTTGCCGTCGAGGTTGTACGCCCGCGGGAATATCTCGTAGATGCGCGCCTGCTTGATCCATGACGAGCCGTCGCGGCGCCCCATCTCCCGGCGCAGGCCGTCCGTGTAGTCCGTGACGAAGCCGATGAGAGAGGAATACTTCTCACCCGGGGAGACGGCGGAATCCCGTATGGCGTTGATTTTCGCCCGGGCCTCCTGCGTCGTGTCGGCCTGCGAGAGCAGGGCGTCCAGATATTTGAAGTAGTCGTCGAGGCTGGAGAGGACGGAGTCGCGGCCGTGCTCCTTGGCGATCTGACGCTCCGCGTACAGGAAGCCCTCGAGGCCCGCGCTCTGGGCGGTCAAGGTTCCCCCGCCCTTGAGGTTGAAGGTGAACGGGAGTATGGGCCGGCCGCCTTCGGCGCCGCCGTTGCTGAGAAGATCCTTGGTCTGGCGCAGGCGCTGGTAGTCCCAGCCTTGAGCCTTGCTTCCGAGGAAGACCGCGGGCGCGCGCGAGGCCGAGCCGTCGAAGAGGGCGCCGAGGGCCTCGGCCGTGATGACGGGAGCGGGCGCGGCCGGGGCGGCGGCTCCCCAGGCGGGAGACAGCGCGACGGCGAGCAGCAGTAGGCCTAAAGTCCCATGCATCCTGGGCCTATGGTACCACCATCGCCCGGGCCCCGACAGGTGCTAAGGACCTACCCGGCTCTAGGGCTAAAGTCCCATATTCAGCCGCTCACCCCCGGCACAAAACCCTTAACTTTCATCACTGGCTCCGCGCGGAGCGTCTCGCTACACTGAAGCCATCGGAGGCCCCATGATGAGCGCGAAAAGACGGTTCATCGTCCTGGCATTCGCAGCGGCCGCCGGTTTGGCCGGATGGGCCGCGCGCGGCGCGCTGCCGTACAAGCTTCCGGGAGTGGACCCATATCAAGTCGCCTGCTCGAAGGTCGACCCGACGACCGTGGAGGGCTTCGTGACGAATGCGGGGCCGGTCGTCCTCATAGTCAGCGGCACGGTCCGCTTCCGATTCACCGTTCAGAACTTCATGTCGCGCGCCTCGGTGGATATCCGGGCGGACGCCAGAATCCCCCCCGGGAGCACCGTGAGCATCGGGCGCGCGCGGGTGTCGGAAATCCTGCGCCCGGGCGAAGCGTGCGAAATCGACGTGAGCGAGGCGATTCGCTAACGGCCGCAGCGCCCTACAGAGGCGCGTGGCGCCGCGGACGGCAGGTCCCGCAGGAGCGCCGCAGCGCGCTGAAGCCCTTGAGCTCGACGCGGGAGGTCAGGAAGCCGTCGTCCGCGGGCTGATCGCGCATCAGGTCCGTGCTGAGGTATTTCTTGTTGTCGTCGGGGAAGACCGTGACGACCACGGCCCCGGGGCCCATCTTGTTCTGGAGCATCAGCGCGCCGATGAAGTTGGCGCCGCTCGAGATGCCGACCCCCAGCCCCAGCCGTGCCGCGAGCATGCGGGCCATGAGGATGGCGTCGCCGTCGTCGACGGAGACGACCGCGTCGAGCTCGCCCAGGCGCACGATGGCCGGGATGAACTCGTCCGAGATTCCCTGGATGCGGTGCTTGCCCACCTTGCGGCCCGTGGTCAAGGTCGGCGAATTGGCGGGCTCGAGGGGATGAAGACGGACGGAGGGGCGGACCGACCGCAGGTAGCGGCCCACGCCCATGATGGTTCCCCCGGTGCCCACCCCCGCGACGAAGGCGTCCGGCGTGAGCCCCAAGGGCTGAAGCTGGCGCCAGATCTCGGGACCGGTGGTCGCGGCGTGGGCGTCCGCGTTGTCCTCGTTGGAGAACTGCCGCGGCAGGAAGCAGCCCGCGGTCGCGGCGGCGAACTCCTCGCTGAGCCTGATGCTCGCCAGGAACCCCCCCTCCTCGCGGCTGACCAGGCGGATACGGGCGCCGAGGCTTTGGATGAGGTCCTTGCGCTCCTGGCTCATCCAATCGGGCATGAAGATGTGAACCGGGTGGCCCAGCGCGCGGCCGAGGGCGGCCAGCGAGATGCCGGTGTTGCCGCTGGTGGCCTCGGCGACGGGGGCACCCGGCCGAAGCAGGCCGCGCTCGTAGCCCCGGCCCAGTATGTGCAGGGCCATGCGGTCCTTGATGCTGCCCGTCAGGTTGAAATTCTCGGCCTTGGCGTAGAGGCGCCGGGGCTTCCCGTCGTACTCGAAGTCGACGGCCAGCAGAGGCGTGTTGCCCACGAGGGAGGACAGGTCGCGCAGACGGTCGGGAAGCTCAGCCGTGTTCATGAGGCAAGTTTACACCAAATTGAAGATTAGAGGATGATCGCCCGTCAATTTGGTTGAATAGGCCGTCGCTCAAGGAGACCCATGGGCATACTATTCGGCGCGCTGTTCGGTTTCGTGGCGTGGTTCCTGCTCAACTACCTAGTGGCCGGCCTCTACACGGTCGACCAGAACGAGCGGGCGGTCAAGACGAGCTTCGGGCGCGCCCAGCGCCTGGAGGGCACGAAGACCTTGGACGATCCCGAGCTCAAGGCGACCCTCAACGCCGACGAGCAGCAGCGCTACAACTACCCCCAGCTTCGCGTGATCCCTCCCGGCGGCCCCTACTTCAAGTGGCCCTGGGAGAAGGTCTACAAGGTCTCGATCGCGACCGAAAGCGTCAACATCGCGATGGACCCCGAGACGCCCGGCGCCAACAAGGGCGGCACCGTCCTCGAGGCGATCACGATGGACCAGCTCAACACCGGCCTCACCGGCCAGATCCGCTTCCGCGTCTGCGAGCGCAACCTGTACGCCTACCTGTTCGGCATCAAGACCCCGATCGTCCATGTGATGGGCTACTTCGTCTCGGTCCTGCGCGAGAAGATCGCCACCTTCGAGGCGCCGAAGCTCGAGGGGGCCTCGCTCGCCCAGGCCACGGGCCTGAGCGAGCTCAGCGGCGTCTCGATCAACGACATCCGCAAGAACCTGCGCGCGCTCAACGACCAGATGGACCGGGACTGCAAATCCTCGACCGCCCGCTACGGCATCATACTCGACGCGTCCTTGATCACCGGCATCGACCCGCCTCCCGAGGTCGAATCGGCGCTGGCCGCCATCAATACGGCCCACAACCATGTCTCCTCCGAGATCAGCCTGGCGCAGGCGTCGGCGGACCAGAAGATCGTGCAGTCCAAGCGCGCCGTCGAGATCGAGACGCTCAACGCGCAGGCCGAGGTCGAGCCCCTTCTCGCCCTGGCCAAGCAGCTCGGAGACCTCAAGGCCATCGGCGGCGACGGCTCGCTGATCGCCTACCTGCGCAACGTGCGCCTCGGCATATTCGGGCGCACGAAGCAGATTGTCCTTGAAAATAGGCAGCATTGGGAGGGCCGCTAACATGACCGCCAGCCCCTTTATCATGGCCGCCGGAGTGACTTTCTTCGGCCTCTTCATCGCCGTCCCGATCCTGCTCGGCTTCCTGCGCATGCTCGGCTTCTACACGATCATCCACGAAGGGACCTCGAAGGTCTTCGTGCTGTTCGGCAACGTCCTCGACACGATCGCCGAGCCCGGCATCCACTTCCTGTGGCTGAAGATGGGCCCCGCCGCGCTGATCGTCAACTGGATCGGCTCGTGCTACACGCTCGACATGCGCATGGACCAGGTCTACCGCCGCTCCGAGCCCGTCAACTCCGAGGAAGGCGCGCCGATGGGCATCGGCATCTGGTACGAGATGTACGTCTCCGATCCGGTCGCCTTCCTGTTCAAGAACGCCGACCCGAGAGGCTCGCTCGCGGCCAACGTCAGCAACGCGACTGTGCGCTCGCTGTCGAACATGAAACTCGCGGCCATGCTCGGAAACCGGCACCAGATGAGCACGGTCGTGCGCGAGGAGGTCTCCCCGAAGAGCCACGAGTGGGGCTACAAGCTCGGCTCGGTGTACATACGCAAGGTCCACCTGCGCGACCCGCGCATGATCAAGCAGATCGAGGAGAAGGTCGTGAACCGCCTGCGCCAGGTGACCTCGTCGATCAAGCAGGACGGCGAGAACCAGGTCAACATCATCGCCAGCACCGCCCAGC
Source organism: Elusimicrobiota bacterium (assembly GCA_028714015.1). Lineage (GTDB taxonomy): Bacteria > Elusimicrobiota > Elusimicrobia > UBA1565 > UBA9628 > GWA2-66-18. Next base: position 8,733 of record JAQTNG010000144.1, read on the forward strand.
GCCAGGCGTCCATCGCCTTCGGCGAGGCCGCGGCCCTGCGCCCCAAGATCGTCGGAAACGCCCTCAAGGCGATCTCTTCGGCGCCCGACATACTCCAGGCAATGTTCGAGATTCTGGAGGTCCAGCGCGTGCTCGAGAGCGGCGCGCAGATCACCATGGTTCCGCCCGGCTCGGACATGCC
>JAQTNG010000145.1 GCA_028714015.1 Elusimicrobiota bacterium
GCAAGCCTCGGCTCGAGAAGGAACCCGTCCTTCTCGACCCAGGCGCCCGCGGCGATCGCGAGGTTAGGCAGGAGCCTTCTCCTGGATGGCCAAGGCCTTGGCCTTCATCGCGGGCGTGCGGCGCAGCGGGCGCACCCACTTCGTGAAGCTCGACGGCTTGAGCGAGTACTCGTGCACCATGCGCACGACCTCGCTGACGGGCTGGAACGTCTCCCACTTGATGCGCAGGATGCGCACGCCCGCCTGCTCCATCTCGCCGATGAACTGGTCGTAGTTCTCCTTGAGCATGCGCAGGTACTCGAGGCTGACCGCGGACTCCATCAAGCGCCCGCGAGAGTTGATGCGCTTGATCGCGGTCTCGGGGCTGCAGTCGAGGTAGATCAGGATCTGGGGGAACACCAGCTCGCGCAGGACCATGTTGTCGAACAGGTCCAGATAGGTGTTGTAGTCCATGTCCGTGATGATCTTGTCGGGATGCTGGTTGAGCATGCGCGCGAAGATCGTGTCCTCCCAGATCGTGCGGTCCTGCACGACGCCGCGGATCTTGCCGAGGCTGATCCGCGTGACGAACTCGCGGTGCTGGCGAAAGCGGTGGTTGAGCAGCCACACCTGCATCATGGTGCCGTACTGCTTCATGTCCCCGTAAAAGGGCTCCAGATAAGGGTTGCCGTCCACTTCCTCGAGGATGGCCTCGAAGTTCAGCGCGTTGGCGAGGTCCTGCGTCAGAGTGGACTTGCCGACGCCGATGGTTCCCGCGATTCCGATGTAGCCTTCTGCGAACATGGTGAAAAACCTCTCTTATGCCGGCTTGATTTCCTGCTCGATGCCCCGAAGCGCCAACTTCAGGTCGTCCGGGCTCGACGCGGCGGCCAGGACCTCGGCCTCGGTGGCGAGGCCGTCCTTGAACAGCTTGACGAGCGACTGGTTGAAGGTGATCATCCCGTAGAACTGCCCCTTCTGCAGGGCCTGGATGATCTCGACGGATTTATTGTCCTCGATCTGCTTGCGCACGTGAGGAGTGTTGATGAGAATCTCGACCGAGGGAACGCGCCCGCCCTTCGTGGACGGCAGAAGGCGCTGGCTCACGATCGCGCGCAGGCTTTCCGCGAGCTGAACGCGGATCAGCGGCTGCTGGTGCGGAGGGAAGAGGTCCACGATGCGGCCGATGGTCTGGATCGCGTCCGTCGTGTGCAAGGTGCCGAACACCAAATGGCCGGTGAGCGCGGCCGTCAGCGCCGCCTGGGTCGTCTCGAGGTCGCGCATCTCGCCGATCAGGATCACGTCCGGGTCCTGGCGCATGGCCATCTTGAGGCCGTCGGTGTAGGTCGCCGTGTCCTCGCCGATCTCGCGCTGGCTGATGATCGCCTTCTTGTCCTTGTGCACGAACTCGATCGGATCCTCGATCGTGATGATGTGCTCGGCGCAGTTCTCGTTGATGTAGTCGATCATCGCGGCCAGCGTCGACGACTTGCCCGCGCCCGTGATGCCGGTGACGAGCACGAGGCCGCGGCTGTTCTCGGAGATCTTCTTGAGCGTCGCGACCGGCAGGCGCAGGTCCTGCAGCGTCGGGATCTGGGTCGTGATGAAGCGCACCGCGAGACAGAGCCGCTGGCGCTGCTTGTAGGCGTTGACCCGGAAGCGGGCGACCTCGCCGGCCTGGAACGAGAAGTCGCACTCGCCGCGCTCGTCGAAGATCTTCTGCGCGCGCGCGGGCGCGACCTGCCGGAGCATCGCCTCGACCTGATCGGCCGGGACCGGCTCGGGCGCGGCCTGGAGGAGCTCGCCGTCGACGCGGATGTACGCCGGTCCGCCGGAGCGGACGTGCAGGTCGGAACCATGCTTGTTGACCAGGACTTGGAGCAGTTCTTGAAGGGTCATTACCGCAGTTTCCTCACTTTCATGCGCAGGTAGGCGGGCTTGGTCCAGAGGTCGGTCTCGTTCTGATTCTTGAGCAGCTGGGCGTCGGACGGCTCGGCCGCGCCGGCCGGCGACGGGCGGCCGAACGAAGATCCCGCGCGGCCGAGCTGAGCTCCGCCGACGGCGCGGAACGTCCCGCGAGAGCGCTTCGACGGGAAGCCCGTCGCGATCACGGTGACGCGGATCGCGTCGCCGAGCGCCTCGTTGTACACGTTGCCCATCTTGAAATTGACTTCGGGGCTCGCCGTGCCCTGGATCGTCGCCACGATCTCCTCGATCTCGGAGGTCTTGAGCGTGGCCGCGCGTCCGGCGATGTTGACGATGAGGCCTTTCGCGCCGTCGATGACGACGTTCTCGAGCAGCGGCGAGCTCATCGCCTCGCGCGCGGCGCTCATCGCTCGGCCGGGGCCCGAGGCCTCGCCGATCCCGATCAGCGCCTCGCCCGCGTCCTTCATGACGGCGCGCAGGTCGTTCATGTCGAGGTTGATCAGCCCGGGAACGGTGATCAGGTCCGAGATGGACTGCACCGATTTCCGAAGGACGTCGTCGGCCAGGCGGAAGGCGCTTTCGTGGTTGCTGTCCTGGTCGATCACGTCGAACAAGCGCTGGTTCGGGATCACGAGCAGCGTATCGACGGACTGCCGCATTTCCTGGATGCCCTGATCGGCGATCGACGCGCGGCGCAGGCCCTCGAAGTCGAACGGGCGCGTGACGATGCCGACGGTCAGCGCACCGAGTTCCTTGGCCAGGCGCGCGACGACGGGGCCGCCGCCGGTGCCGGTGCCGCCGCCCATGCCGGTGGTCACGAACACCATGTCCGCGCCCTGCAGGACCTCGCGCAGCTGGCCTTCGCTCTCGAGCGCCGCCGCGCGGCCCTTCGCCGAGTCGCCGCCGACGCCGAGCCCGCGCGCCGACTGCTCGCCGAGCTGGATGTTGACGTGGGCCTGGCACTTGCGCAGGACCTGCGCGTCCGAATTCGCGGCGATAAGCTCGACGCCCTCGAGCCCGGCCTCGACCATGCGGTTGATCGCGTTGCAGCCCGCGCCGCCGACGCCGACGACCTTGATGACGGTGCGCTTCTCGTCGAAGTCTTCCGCGAGCTGTATTCTCAAAAGAGCTCCTGAAGCACCGCCGAGATTTTGCGCATCCACAGGGGCTTCTGCCGCTTGACCGAGCGGCCGTCGCTGAGGCCCCAGCGAGGCTGCGTGCCGTACAGCAGGAGGCCGAGGGCGGTGGAGTACACGGGCGACAGCCACTTTTCGTCATCCGTATGCACCATGTCGGGATGCGGCACGCCGAGGCGCACGGGCAATCCGAGGATTTGGTGCGCGGCCTCGACCGTGCCGCGCATCAGCGAGCCGCCGCCGGTGAGGATCGCGCCGCCGGGCGTGACGACGTCGGCGTAGGAGGAATCCTGGAGGTCCGCGGCGACGACCGAGAAAATCTCCTCGACCCGCGGCAAAATGATGCCCATCATCGTGCTCGTCTTGATGCGCAGCGGCGTGCGCCCGTCGATGCCGTGGCAGTCCACGTCCGCGTCGCCGTTGAGGAGCGAAGGGTGCGCGATGCCGTGCTCGATCTTGATGCGGTCCGCGGTGGCGATCGAGGTCTTCAAGCCCACCGCGAGGTCGCGCGTGATGAAGTCGGAGCCGATCGGGATTTCCTTCGAGTACTTGATCGCGCCCTCGCAGTAAACGCCGATCGAGAGGGATTGGCCGCCGAGGTCGATCAGCACCGAGCCGAGCTCCTTCTCCTCGGGCGTCACGAGCAGCTCGCCGGCGGCGAGCAGGCCGTACACCGGCTCGACGACCTGGAAGCCCGCTTGGCCGACCGTCTTCATGATGTTGTTGAGGTGCGCGCTCGAGGCGGTCACAATATGTACGTCGACTTCCAATAACGACGCCTCCATGCCGACCGGATGGGGCACGCCGCGCTGGCGGTCGAGGGAGAAGCCCTGGGGCACGACATGAAGAATTTCGCGGTCGGAAGAAAGAGGAATGGCCTTGGCGCTGCCGACGACGGAGTCCACGTCGGCCGCCGTGATCTCGCGGTCGGTGCGGGCGATGTTGAACGCGCCGCGGTTGTTGAACGACTGGAGGTGGCTGCCGCGCACGCCGAGCCAGACCTGGGAAACGGTGGCGCCGACGGCCGCCTCGGCTTCCTCGACGGCGCGCGTCGCCGCGGCGGCCGCCTCGAGAATGTTGATGACGACCCCGCCCTTCACGCCGCGGCACACGACGGAAGCGCCGCCGAGAACCTTGACCGTGCCCGTCGCGGAATCGGGCGCGCCGATCAGGCAGGTGATGCGGCCGCTGCCGACATCGAGTCCCGCCACGAGATCCTGCTTCGTCTGCCTCTTCATCTCAGTTTCCCCACTTGCGTCACGGCCGGCTTAAGCAGAACTTTCCCGTCTTCGAACCAACGCAGGTCCGCGGAAAACGCGCCCGGAGCCTTCGCGCGGGCGTCGGCCACCGCTTCCGACAGGCGCGAGAGCTTCTCCCGCGTCCAGTCGAGGCGTCCCCACAGAACCTTCGTCCCGTCGGCGAGGCTCGCCTCCCAGCCGTTCTCGGGCGTGCTGTACGCCATCCCGGTCAGCTGGGCGGGGAACGCCCCGCCCGCCGAGAGGATCGGCCACTCGCGCGCGAGCGCGGACAGTTCGGCGGCGGAGGCGCCCGCGACCTCGACCGTGGGCCCCGTCAGCATGAAGGCGCCCTCGGGCGCCTCGAAGACCGCGCCGTCGTCGCCGAGAAAGCCGGACGGCTTGCCTCGGCGCGTGGCGGAGGCGACCGCGCGGCGGACGACGAGCGTCAAGGTCGCCGTCTTCTCCGTCCAGTTGCGACGGACTCGGATATCCGCGATCGACGGGAACTTCGCCTTGAGCGCCTCGGCCTTGTCGCCGGCCGTGCCGGGATGCGCGTCGGCCGCGGCCTGCGCGAGCCTGCGCAGGGGCTCGGGCCCTTCGACGAGCGCGGCGTCGTCCGCGCGCGCGGCGGAAGCGAGCGGGAGGCGGAAGTCGGCCGCGAGCTTGCGGACGGTGACGAAGGCGATCGCGCCGAGCGCGGCGACGACGGCGAAGGCGGCGAGGGCGCGCACGCGGCGAACGCGGTCCTTGGGCCGCGCGACGACTCGGAAGCGGCGGCGGCTATGGGCGGTGAAGTTATTCACCGACGATCCTCATCTCGAGCTCGAGCTTCACGCCGCTGGCCGCGCGGACCCGCTCCGAGATGAGGTCGACGAGAGCGAGGACATCGGAGGCGGTGGCCCCGGCGAAGTTCTCGATGAAATTGGCGTGCATCGGGGAGACGCGCGCGCCGCCGACGGCATGGCCTTTCAAGCCCAATTGCTCGATCATCTGCGCGGCGAAACGACCGGGTGGATTTTTAAAAGTGGAGCCAACATTAAAGGTATGGATGGGCTGGGTCTGAAGACGCTTTTGCTGCTGACGGGCGACGACGCTCATTATATCAGCTTTGACCCCGCGCTTCAACCGGAGCAGCGCCGATAAAACGAGCGATTTCCCGAGATTACTAGAACGATATCCGAAGCGGAGGCTTGAACGCGTAACGGCGCTCGGCATGCCTTCATCGTTCATGGTCTCGACCTCCTCCACGAACGGCCCGATCTCCCCCTCGCGCGTCCCGGCGTTCATGACGAGAGCCCCGCCCACGCAGCCGGGCACGCCCACGATCGGCTCGAGGCCCGACAGCCCTTTCTCCGCGCAGCTCACGACCAGCTGCGGCACGCGCGCCGCCGCCCCCGCGCGAACGAGGTCGGGCCCGGGAAATTCGATCTTCTCGAAATCACCGCCGAGCGCCAAAACAAGGCCGCGCACGCCGCCGTCGCGGACGAGAAGGTTCGAGCCCCAGCCGAGGAAGAAGACCGGAACGCCCGCCGCGCGCGAAATCCTCAGGGCCGCCGAGGCCTGAGCGCGCGTCGTCGCGGTCACGAAGGCGTCCGCCGGCCCGCCGATCTTGAAGCTGGTGTGGCGCGCGAGCGGCTCGTCTCGAAGAGGCGACAATCCCGCGCGCTCCAGCTCCCCGATCCAATCCATTCCATTTTTTACCATTTTCGACAGACGACGGCGAACGGCGCCGGCTCGAGAACTCGCGCCGGCGCGAGTTCCAACTGTTTCCGGAAACAGTTGCGGCAAATAATCCGCCGTGCGGCCGTTATTAATGCGCAACGCGCTTATGCTATTCTGCCCGCCATGGACGGAGCATGGGTCGACCGCCTTGAGCGCCGGCTCGGATTCTTAGCCGTTCCCGGACTACCCGGCCTCCTGACCGTGATGACCGCGGCGGCCGCGCTGCTCGCCGCCTCCAAGCCCGAGTTCGTTTCCGCGCTCGCGCTGGATCCCGACGCGCTGCTCCACGGCCAGATATGGCGCGTCGTCACGTTCCTCATCGTCCCGCCCCAGTCGAGCCTTCTCTGGATGCTGCTGTGGCTCGCGATGATCTTCGCCGTCCTGAGCGCGCTCGAAGCCGCCTGGGGCGAGTTCAAGCTCACCGTGTTCCTCGCGATCGGCGCGCTGATGTCGACGGCCGCAGCGCTTCTGACGGGCGCCTCCGGCGACAACGGCCCCGTGCATCTGGCGAACTTTCTCGCGTTCGCGCGCCTGGCTCCCGATCGCAAGGTGCTCGTGATGTTCGTCATCCCGGTCAAGCTTCGGTGGATCGCCGCCGTCGCCGCGGCGCTCACCGCGATCCAGCTTCTCGGCGGCGACAGCGCCTCGCGCGCGCGCCTGCTCGCGGGCCTGTCCGCCTATCTCCTCTATTTCGCCCCGGGCCACTGGCAGGACATCAAGTTCGCCTGGCGCCGCCGGGGGCTTTGATGAAAGCCCTGCTGCTGGCGGCCCTGCAGGCCGCGCTTCTCGCGGCCACGCCCGCGAGCGCCGCCTCGGTGAAGCTGTTCGCCTTCGACTCGAAGGGCGCCGCGCTCGACGCCGAGGGCCTGGCCCGGCGCCTGTCGCGCGCGGACGAGAAGACGCCCGACCTCGAGAAGCTTCCGCTCTGGGCCTTTCCGGTCGACGGCAAGTCCCCGCGGCAGCGCCTGAAGCTCTCCCAGCAGGGCAAGCTCGTCCTCGGCTCCTGGGACAAGGCCGAGCGCGTCCGCCTCGAGCTCATATGGCCGGTCGATGAGGACGGCTACAACGCGGTCGGCGCGGACAAGGGCGGCCCCGGCTTCGGCGACGGCGAGCTCGTGTTCCTCGACGAGGAGATCGCCGTCACGCAGTACGCGCGCTTCAAGGATTCCTGGAAGCGCCGCCTGAGCGATTGGCAGCCGCTCTATAAGCCGGGCAAGAAGGCCAAGCAGCTCGCCGAGGACGCGAAGGACGCGATGGCCAAGGCCGCGGGACAGAAGGAAACTCCCGCGCGCGTGAAAGCCTATAAATCCGCTTTGCAAAAGACCGCGCTCGCGTGGGAGAAGATGCTCTTCGAGCACGGGCTCCAGCACGCGCTCGACGAGCGCCGCGCCCCGGGCCTGCGCTTCGGCCTGACCCTCGACGAGAGCCTGCTCAAGCGGCTCGACGACCTGGACTGGATCGCCGAGGCCGTGCGCCGCTCCGGCGCGGACTGGGTGCGCCTCGTGTTCCGCCCGAACTCCTCGGATTTCCTTTATTCCTCCCTGCGCTCGTTCAACGAGTACGACGGCGTCATTGAAGAGCTCGCGCGCAACAAGGTCAAGGTCATGGGCTGCGTGCTCGACGCCACCGCGTGGCCGAAGACGCTCACGCCCGAGCTGTACGCCGAGCGCGTGAAGAACCTCGTGCTCCACTACCGCGGCAAGATCTCGAGCTGGGAGGTCGGCACCGAGCTCAACGGCGACTGGCTCGGCGGCGCGAGCGCGCCGTTTTCGCCCGAGCAGGTCTACCGCACCTACACGGCGGGCGTCAACAAGGTCAAGGAGCTCGACCCCGAGCTAGAAACCGTCGCGACGCTCTACGCGTGGGAGGAGACCGCGCCCGACCGCGAGCACGCGCTGTCGGGCTGGATCCCGGCGCAGGTGAAGCGCGGCTTCGGCCGCAACCTCGACGTCGTCGGCCTCAGCATCCAGCCCGAGGACAACCCTCTCGGCATGGGCTTCGAGCGCGCCTTCGACGCGACGGGCGAGGCCTTGCCGCGGCAGAAGCTGATGGTCTCGAGCCTCGGCTACGTCGAGAAGGAGGAGCTCAAGGGCTACTGGTGGCTGGCGCCCGACGACGCGGACGGCGCGCGCAAGGACATCGCCATCCTCTACACGACCGCGTCCTGCGCGATGCCGCGCTCGCTGTGCGGCGGCTTCTGGTGGCAGACGCTCGACCAGATGCTTCCCCCCGGCCGCCGCAAGGCCACCGACCTTTACAAGGTGTGGCGGCGCACGCTCGATCAGCTCGGCCGGCGCGAAGAAAAGAATTAGCGGCTCGTTTCTAGGTATAATGCTTTCTTCGGAGCCGGTAGCTCAGGGGTAGAGCATGTGCCTTTTAAGCATGGGGTCGTGGGTTCGATTCCCACCCGGCTCACAGTTTTAGATTTACTTTTCGCCTCCTTCGTCTAACGGTTAGGACGCGGCCCTTTCAAGGCTGAAACACGAGTTCGATTCTCGTAGGGGGCAGACTTTCAAACGGAGCCTGCATCGACGGGGACGGCCGAAAGGCCGTCTCCGTCTTTTTTTTCAGCGCCGGCGGGAGGACAGCCAGAAGAAGGCGGACACGCCGCTCAGGGCGACGGCGAGGACGAGGAAGCCGGCCAGACCGCCGAAGCCGTCGAAGATCCACCCCATCGCGAGAAGGGCCGCCATCGCCACCGTGGTCGCCAGCGAGTAGACGAAGCCGGTCACCGCCCCGACGTCCTCCTTGGAGGCCGCGGACTGGAAGTAGGACGCCAATCCGAGCTCGTTGCCGAGCATGCCCATCGCCATCAGGAAGATGACGGGGGCGGCGACGTAGATGCTCGGGAAAAGCCACAGGAGCCAGGAGCCGAGAACGGCGGCCGCGGCGCCGCGCAGCCAGGCC
>JAQTNG010000146.1 GCA_028714015.1 Elusimicrobiota bacterium
GGCTTGTTGTCGGTGTGGCCCTCGATGCGGATGTTCTTGTCCTGCACCGTGTTGAGGATGCTGCCGAGCTTGTCGAGCACGGCTTTGCCGTTGTCCTTGATTTCGGCCTTGCCGGAGTCGAAGAGGCTGCGGTCGACGAGGTTGACCGTCAGCTTGCCCTGGAGCTGGGTGATCTTGATCTCGCCGGCGGAAATCTCGGACTTCAGGCCCGCGGCCAGGTCCTCGTAGCTCTTCTTGACCCGCTCCACCTCGGCGGCCTTCGCGGCCTCGGCGGCGGCCTTCGCGGCCTCGGCGGCGGCGGCCGTCCGGGCCAGCGCGTCGCGCTCCTTGATGAGCTCGGAGACCTTCTGCGAGAGCTCGCCCTTCTTGGCGTCGAGGGACTGAGCCAGGTCCTTGTTCGAGGTTTGGGCGGACGCCAGCTGGTCGGCCGTCGCCTTCAGGTCGAGAGAGATCTTCTGCGCGGCTTCCGAGGACGCGGCGAGCTTGGCCGACAGCTCGTCGGCGCGCTTCTTCTGGGACGCGGCCTCGTCCTGCTGGGCTTTGAAGCGGGTCTGCCCGACGACGCAGGCGGTCATGGGAACGATCATCAGCAGGAAGGCGAGGCGTTTCATGGTGGTCTCCGGTAAGCGGGTGCGCCGCAAAGTTTAGCAGTAAAAAAAGGGATCAAAGCGTTACAGAGCGTGCATGGATCGCGACGCCGTTTCGCGCTAGGCTTTCATCGCGAAGCAAGGAGGCGCGTATGCATGCATGGTCGAGCCGGCTCTCGGTGCTCTGGCATGACATCCTTTGGGGCCTCTTTGCGACGGCCGTGACCGGCCCGCATCGGCTCCTGGACGACGAGCGGCGGCGCCAGCCGCCCCCCCGACGGAATCGATGCGGGTAAAACAGAGACGGAATTCGCGTTCTTCTCTCCTTCCTTCCGCCTCAGCTTGAGATATTACTTCTAGCGGCGGCCGTGTGGGCCCGGTGGCAGGCCACGCACAGGGTCTCGAGGTTCTCGAGATGATGCGCGCAGCTGAGGGTGCCGTGCGCGCCGAGGCACGGCACGATGTGGTTGACCTCGATGGGGCGTCCGCCGCCGCAGCGCACGCAGGCGTACTTGTCGCGGCGCTTCGCCGCCCGGCGCGCGCGCGACCACCAGTGATTCTTCCAGAACGCCGTCGCGCAGCGGTCCCGGCACCACATGCGGCGGCCCTTGGGCACGGGCGTTCCGCACCAGGAGCAGGCGCCGGCGGCCGGGCGGGCCAAGGCGCAGACCGCCGTGAGCGCGGCGCTTTTCGTCATGAGGTCTATTCTACGTTTGTTATCATGGCGGCGTGAAACTCGCTCGTCGCGCCGGCCTCGGCGTGCTCATCCTCGCGGCCGCGGGCGCGGGGGCGGCGATCGGCTTGGCGCCCTTCCAGACGCACATGGCCCTGCGCCGCCTGGCGCTGTGGCGGGGCGGCGCTCGCCGCGTCGCCGCCGGACCTTTGCTCGCGTACGAGCTGAGCTCCTGCCGGCCCGGCGCGCCCTGCCGCTGCGTTGCCCTCGTCCACGGCATGGGCGACAGCGCGATGACCTGGGACAAGACGATGCTCGGCGAGGGGGGCGCGTCCGCGCCGCCCGACGGGACCTTGCTGCTCGCCGTGGACATGCCCGGAACGGACGGCTCCGCGCCCGTCGCCGACTACGGCATCCGGGCGCAGGCGCGGGTCCTGCGCGCCGCCCTCGAGACGCGCTGCCCGGAGTGGACCGTGGCGGGCAACAGCCTCGGCGGCTGGATCTCGGGCTGGCTCGCGGTGGACTGGCCGGAGGGCGTGCGGCGCCTCGTGCTCGTCGACGCGGCGGGGCTCACCGACCCGAGCGAGCTCGCGCTCCAGGCCGCGCGGACCTTGGCCGCGCCGACGGTCCCGGCGATGAAGCTCTTCAACGCGCGCGCCTTCGCCCATCCGCGCCCGGTGCCCGAGCGCGCCTGGGCCGCGGTCGTCGATTCCATCCGCGCGCGCCCGACCCGCGCGATCCTCGCCGCGCTCAGGATGGAGGACGTGCTGGATGCGCGCCTGAAGGACGTCAAGGCCGACACGACGATCCTGTGGGGAAGCGCGGACGGGGTCCTGCCGGCGGAGTTCGCGGAGCGTTTCCGCCGGGGCGTGCGCGGCTCGCGCGTGGAGCTGGTTCCCGGGTGCGGCCATCTGCCCCAGCAGGAATGCCCGGAGAGCGTCTCGCGGGTTCTATTCGGGGCGCGGCGCTAGCCGCGCGCTACTTGCGGCCGGCCCAGTCGGCGGCGTGCTTCTCTTCCGACATCTTCTTGAGCTGCTCGTCGGCGCGGCGGACCTTGCGGCGGGCCTTCGCCTTGACGGGCTTCGCGACGAGGCCCTCGACGGGCTTGAGGGGGGCGAGCGGATCGACGAGGCTCAGCGTGATCGCCTGGCCGGAGCCGATGCGCACCGACCCGGTGACGCCGCCGCCGGGCAAGGTGAGCTGCTTGCTCATGATCTGGTTCATCAGGGGATCGTGCGCGACCATCGGAGAGGTCGTTTCCGCGGCGGCGGGCAGGGCCGCGAGCAGCGTCATCGCCGCGAACATCGCCGTCTTGAGGTTGATTCCCATTTCCTTTCCTTGCTGAAAGGATAACGGGAAAGGACTTCGCCGCTCAGTGTCCTAGGACCCGGGAGGGCCTAGGACCATGGACCTAGGCTACTTGGCGGGGCCGTTGCTGACGGCCTGAGTCTTGCCCAGGTATTCGCCGTCGCCGATCGTCGAGTCCACGGTGACGCGGCCGCTGCCCGATCCTTCGGTGAAGGCCGCCTTGACGGCCTCGGCGCCGCGCTTGGCGTTGGCCTCGGCATCGGCGTTCTTGCGCCAGGTGTAGCCGGCGAACGAGCGCACGGCCTCGTTGCCGTTCACCTTTATGACCGCCTGCTTGCCGGCCGCGGCGACTTCGCCCTGGCCGCCGCCGGAGGCGGAGGCGAACGCGGAGCCGGACGAGAACGAAGACGGAGTCCCTCCGTCCATGCTCGCCTGCATGCCGGCGAGCGTTTCGCCGTCCTGTCTGCCGCCGCTGTTCGCGGCGGGGTTTTCGGGCGGCGTGTCCGCGCCGTCGCCGGCGCCCGGGGCGCCGGAGCCGTTGCTGGTCAGGCTGAAGGCGCCGGGGCCGCCCGGGCTCGCTTTGCCGCCTCCGGGCGCGCCGCCGTCGCCGTTGATCGCGCCTTTGCCGTTGTTGATGGATTTGCTGCCGTCGCCGTTGACGCTCTTGGCGATCTGCTCGTCGGCGTCCTTCTTGGCCTTGTCCTTGTCGGCCTGAGCGGCGAATTTCGCCTTCTGGGCGTCGGTCATTTTGCGGGGTATGCCGCAGCTGAAGGCGGTGCCGATGCTGACCGTGCCGTCGCCCAGGTCCAGCGCGTAGGTCCCGTCGCCCATGTCGACGACGGGCATGTTCGGCGTGAGGGCCTTCTGCTCCGCGATGGCCTTGTCGAGCGCCGCCTGATCCCAGGAGGGCTTGCCGGACTTGTCGTCCTTGACCGCGCAGGGGACGTGCGTGCAGCCGGGGTCCGCCCACGCCACGTCGGGGCTGTTGCCGAGGAACTGGGCGCCGCCGAAGGGGCCGGCCGGGTCGGTCATGCCGGCGAGCGTGATTCCGGAAGAGGGGGATCCTTGGGCGGGCGCCGGCAAAAGCTGGGCCACGGCGGCCGAGGCCGTCATCAGGAGGGCCGCGGCGAGGGGGGTTTTGATATTCATGAGCAATCTCCGGTCTTTCTTGCGACCTCCAGAGCATAGCCCCGGAGCACCGCACGCGCCATAGGCCCTAGGACCTATATGTCAATGGGACTAAAGACCTATACCCGCGGGCTTAAACAGGAGCATTGACCTTTGGCCGCGCTTATCCTAATATGCGGCCCACCATTCAACAGGCTCAAGGGGCGAAATGATCAGATTTGGCACTTCCGGTTGGCGCGGCATCGTCTCGGACGACTTCACGTTCCAGAACGTCCGCAAGGTCGCTCACAGCGTCGCGGGCTGCGTGAAGGAAAGCCCCGAGGTCGGCTACATCAGCGACGAGTACCGCCAGTTCCTGGCGGGGGCCGCGCCTTCGCGCGTGCCGACCGTCATCGTGGGCTACGACACCCGCTTCCAGTCCGAGGACTTCGCGCACGAAGTCGCGGCGGTGTTCGCCAACGACGGCATCCGCACCTTGCTTTCCTCCGCCGACCTCCCGACGCCCGCCGTCGCCTGGGCCGTGCTCGCCAACAAGGCCGTCGGCGGCGTGATGATCACCGCCTCCCACAACCCCGCGCAGTACAACGGCTTCAAGTGGATGCCCTACTGGGGCGGCTCGGCCTCGCCGGCCGTGACCAACGACCTCGAGCGCCGCATCGAGCTCCTCGGCGAACACGCGATCAAGACGATGACGGACGAGCGCTCGACCAAGGAAGCCTGGATCGACCGGGTGGACTTCCGGAAATCCTACTTCGACCAGCTCGAAAGCCTCCTGGACGTCAAGACGATAAAAAAAGCGAAGCTCAAGGTCGGCATCGACGCGATGCACGGCTCCGCGCGCCTGTACCTGCGCGCGTTCCTCGAGGAGCGCCTGGGCGTGGAGGTCTTCGCGCGCAACGAGGACCGCGACGTGCTGCTGGGCGGCATCTCGCCCGAGCCCACGCCCGAGTCCACCGCGGGCTTGGCCGAGCAGGTCAAGAAGGAGAAGCTGTCCCTCGGCCTCGCCTGCGACGGCGACGGCGACCGCTTCGGCATCATCGACGCGGGCGGCGTCTGGATCCAGCCGAACGAAGTCATCGCGCTTGCTTATGAACACCTCGTCGTCAACCGCGGCCTGAAGGGCAAGGCGGCGCGCTCGGTCATGACCTCGCATTTCGTCGACGCCGTGGCCAAGTCCCACGGCTCGGAGACGCGCGAGACGCCGGTCGGCTTCAAGTACCTCGGCGAGTTGCTGCGCTCGGGGCCGTTCCTGCTCGCGGGCGAGGAATCCGGCGGTCTTTCCATCCGCGGGCATGTGCCTGAAAAAGACGGCATACTCGCCTGCGTGCTGATGCTCGAGCTCGTCGCCTTCGAGAAGAAGACGCTCTCCGCCGTGCGCGACCGCCTGTTCAAGAGCCTCGGCGCCTTCCACGGCGCGCGCATCAACTACAAGATGGAGCGGCTGCGGGACATCATCGAGCTCGAGGGCCGTCTCAAGCTCAAGCCGCCGCTCGAGCTGGCCGGCGCCTCCGTGTGGCGCATCGACCAGTCCGACGGCTTCAAGTTCATCCTGCGCGACGGCTCGTGGCTCGGCCTGCGCAGCTCCGGCACCGAGCCCGTGTTCCGCGTGTACGCCGAGGCGCACACGCCCAAGCGCCTGGCGGAGATGATCGACGCCGGCAAGAAAATGCTTCAGGGGAAATTCTAATGGCCAAAATCGAATCGGTGCGCGCGCAGGAAATTCTCGACAGCCGGGGCTACCCGACGGTAGCGGCGACCGTCGTTTTATCGGATGGCGCCGAAGGCGCCGCGGGAGTTCCCAGCGGCGCGTCCACGGGCCAGCATGAGGCCGTCGAGCTGCGCGACGGCGACAAGGCGCGCTACTTCGGCAAGGGCGTTCTTGCGGCCGTCGCCAACGCTCAGGGCGAGCTCGCCAAGGCCGTGAAGGGCCTCGACGCCGCCGACCTGGCGGCGCTCGACGCGAAGATGATCGCGCTCGACGGCACCCCGAACAAGGGCCGCCTCGGCGCCAACGCGATTTTGGCCGTCTCCATGGCGACGGCCCGCGCGGCCGCGGCCTCGGCCAAGCAGCCGCTGTACGCCTTCCTGCGCCAGGCCTACGGCATCAAGTCCGACAAGTGGCTGCTGCCCACTCCGATGCTCAACGTCGTCAACGGCGGCAAGCACGCCGACTCCGGGCTCGACGTGCAGGAGTTCATGATCGTCCCGACCGAGCTGCCGACCTTCGCCGAAGGCCTGCGCGCCGGCGCCGAGGTCTATCAGATCCTCAAGAAGAAGCTGACCGCTCTCAAGATGACGACGGCGGTCGGCGACGAGGGCGGCTTCGCGCCTCGTCTGAAGACCCACCTCGAGGTCCTCGAGATTCTCGCCGCGTCCATCGCCGAGGGCGGCTATCAGGGCAAGGTCCGCCTGGCCCTCGACTGCGCCGCGAGCGAGTTCTACAAGGACGGAAAGTACGTCCTCGAGGGCAAGCCCCTGACCGCCTCCGAGATCACGGACGTGTACGCGTCCTGGGCCTCGAAGCACGGGATCGTCTCGATCGAGGATCCGCTGGACGAGAACGACTGGGCGGGCTGGCAAATGATGACGGCCAAGGTCGGAGACCGCCTGCGCGTGATCGGCGACGACCTGTTCGTCACCAACCCCGAGCGCCTGGCGCGCGGCATCAAGGAAAAATCGGCCAACGCCATTCTCATCAAGCTCAACCAGATCGGCACGATCACCGAGACCGTGAAGGCCGTCACGGACGCGCAGAAGGCCGGCTTCTCGACGGTCATCTCCCATAGGAGCGGGGAGACCGAGGACGCGTTCATCGCGGACCTCGCCGTCGCGCTCAACGCGGGCGCGATCAAGACGGGGGCGCCGTGCCGCTCGGAGCGCCTGGCGAAGTACAACCGCCTCCTGCAGATCGAGGCGGCCCTCGGCGCCAAGGCCGTCTACGCCCGCGGCTCCGCGTTCGCCTCCACGGCCGGAGCGCGGTGAAGGAGCGGGCCCGGCGCGCGTCCGCTTTCGTCCGCGCGCATTGGGGCCGCGCGGTCGCCGGCGCCGTGCTGCTCTTCGTGTTCTTCGGCAACGGCGGGTTCCGCTCGCTGACGCGCAACTGGCTCGAGCTGCGCCGGCTCAATAAAGAAATCGTCGAGCTCCAGCGCGACGAGAAGGAGCTCGACGGCCGCCTCAAGGCCCTGCGCTCCGGCGACGGCCCGGTCGAGCGCCTCGCCCGCCGCGAGCTCGGCTACATCAAGAAGGGCGAGATCGAATACCGCTTCCCGCCTCCCGCGAAGCGCGAATAGCGCTACAATACCCTCGTGCTTCCCATCCTCCTCGCGATCGGACCCTTCAAGCTGTACGGCTACGGCGCCGCGATCACGCTCGGCGGCATCGTCAGCGTGCGCCTGCTCTGGCCGCACCGCGCGAGGATGGGCCTGCGCGACGAGGAATCCTTCTGGGCGCTGATCAATCTCTGCGTGATCTCCGGCTTTCTCGGCGGGAAGATATTGTTCCTGATCCAGTACGGCTGGCGCGACCTCTCGATCATGAACGGCTATTCGGTGCTCGGCGGCTTCGTCAGCGTGCCGCTGTGCGTCGCGCTCTTCGCGCGCTGGAAGAAGATTCCCGTGCTCAAGCTCGCGGACTACATGTTCATGGGCGCGCTGATCGGCCACATCTTCGGCCGGCTCGGCTGCTTCCTCGCGGGCTGCTGCTATGGGAAACCCACCAATCTGCCGTGGGGCGTGGTGTTCCGGGACCCCCGCTCGATGATCCCGCCGGAGCTGCTGGGCGTCCATCTCCACCCGGTCCAGCTCTATGAGATGGCGGGCAACCTGATTCTCGCGCTCGTCCTGTGGCGCGTCCTGCTCGCGATCGAGGAGGGGAAATACAAGCCCGGCCTCGTCGCGGCGGGGCATTTCGCGGCGTACGGCGTCCTGCGCTTCTCGCTCGAGTTCCTGCGCGGGGACACCCTTTCGTTCCTGGGGCCGCTCACCCAGGGGCAGGCGCTGGGCCTGGGGCTCGTCGCGGCCTCCGCCGGGATCATGGTCTGGAGGAGCCGATGCTCCCCGTCCTGCTGAAGCTCGGGCCGCTCGAGATCTCGACCTACGGCGTGATCGTCGCGCTGGCCTGGCTGGCGGGCGTGCGCTGGCTCGTCTCCCGCCGCGCGGCCATGGGGCTGAGCGAGGATCAGGTCTGGGACATCGTCTACTGGGTCTTCGGCGGCGCCTTCGCCGGCGGCAAGATCATGTATTTCATCGTGACGCCGGGCTCGTTCGCGCTGACCTTCGAGGCCCTGCGCTACGGCTTCGTCTTCTACGGAGGGCTCATCGGCGGCCTCGCGGCGGGCCTGTGGCACTCGCGGCGGCTCAAGCAGCCGTTCTTGAAGCTCGCGGACTGGTGCATGCCGGCGCTGGCGCTCGGCCACGGCATCGGGCGCTTCGGCTGCCTCGCGGCGGGCTGCTGCTACGGCCGCCACACGGACCTGCCCTGGGGCATCGCGCTGGCGGGAGACCCGTCGCGCCATCCGACCCAGGTCTACGAGGCGGTTCTCAACCTCCTGCTGTTCGGCGCGCTCGTCCGCTGGGCGCTGCCTCGCGCCGAGGACGGGCGCTGGCGGCCGGGCGGCGTGCTCGCCGCCTACATCCTGGGCTACGCCGCCCTGCGCTTCGCCGTCGAGTTCCTGCGCGGCGACGACCGCGGCGCCTTCGCCGCCGGCCTGTCCCCGTCGCAGTGGGTCGCGCTCGCGGCCGCGGCGGCGACGCTCGCGGCCCTCGCTTTCCGGAGAAAATCCAAATGAAGAAACGCCTGATCGTCGAGAACGACCTGCCCCGCCTGGACGCGTTTCTCTCGAAAAATCTGACCGGCTTCAGCCGGGCCTTCCTGAAGGACATGATCAAGCGCGGCATGGTCAAGCTGGACGGCGTCGTCGTCGACGCCGACGAGCCCATTGCGGAGGGCCAGAAGGTCGACATCGAGCTTCCGGAGACGGCCTCCGCCTCCTCCGACGACTTCGAGTCCTGGGTGCTGTACGAGGACAAGCGCCTGCTCGTCCTCAACAAGCCCTCCGGCCTGCTCATGCACCCGCTCGGAGACTCCTGGCTCAAGAGCCCCGAGGCGGCGCGCGCCGGCCGCGAGACGAACCTCGCCGCCGAGCTCCAGGTCCACCGTCCGGCGATCCTGAAGGCCGGCACGCCGCGCTGCGGCATCGTGCACCGC
>JAQTNG010000147.1 GCA_028714015.1 Elusimicrobiota bacterium
GACCGCGTATCTGCGCGAGGCGCCGAAGCGTCCCGCCGCGCCCGACGAGGCGGCCGGAAGCGCCTCGGGCGCCGAGGCCGGCCAGCTGTGCCATCTCGTGCTCCAGGGCTGGGACTTCGCGTCGAAGACGGACCCGGCCCCGGCCTGCGCGGCGGCGCGCGCGCTGCTCGAGCGCCGCGCCCCGGGCCCCCGCTGGGAGGTCGCCGAGCGCGAGGCGAGCGGCGTGCTCGCCGCCTTCCTCTCCTCGCCCGCCGCTCACGAGCTGGCCGAAGCCGAGATACTGGGCCGGGAAGTGCCGTTCGCCTACGCCGAGGGAAACACCGTCGTGCGCGGCGCCGTGGACCTCGTGTACCGCTTGAAAGGAAAGCTCGTCGTCGCCGACTTCAAGAGCGAGCGCGTCGAGGACAAATCCGCCGCGAAGATTCGCGATAAGTACTCCGAGCAGGGCCGCGCCTATCTCGACGCGGTCAGGCTCGCCTGGGGCGAATCGGCGGAATTCCGGATCCTATTCCTGCGCCGCCCCGATCTGTCGGTCTAGCGGGCTCGCCTGGCTCTCTCGCCAGGGGATGTTTTTTTCATTTCCATTCTCTCGACTAGGGTTTTGAGCACATGTGTGCTCAAAACTCCGGAGGGCGAAATGGAAATTAAAAAATGACTAGCCTCTTCGGCGGGACGAGGGAAGCCCCGCGCCGCGCGCGCGGCTACGCGCCGGGCTTGCGGCGGTTCTCGAGATCGCGGAGCTTCTGCTCGTAGTCCTTGCGCAGGGCCTCGCGCTCCTCGGCGAGCTTGCGGAGCTTCTCGTCGAACTGCGAGGCGTACTCGATCTTCGCCATGTTGAGCTCCTGGCGAAGGCGGCGCTCCTGCTCGCCGTAGCGCTCGGCGATCTCGGCTTCCTTCTGCGCGATCAGGGAGCCCTGGCGGGTCTTCTCGGCCTCGAGCTCCTTGCTCCGGGCCTCGTTCTGGGCGAGCAGCGCCTCGCGCTCCGAGCCTAGGCCGGTCTCGAGCTCGCGGCGGCGGCGCTCGTAGTCGTCCTCGAGCTTCGCGCGGCGCTCGACGAACGACTTCTCCAGCTCGCGGCGCCGGTTCTCGGCCGCGGCCTCGCGGCGCTCCGACTCCTCGCGCAGGGAGGTCGTCTCGCGCTCGGAGCTCTCCCGCGCCTTCAGGCGCAGGGCTTCCTCGCGCTCGCGCAGGGAGTGATCGAACTCGGCCCTCGATTTCGCGGTCTGCTCCTCGTAGGCGGCGATCAGCTCGCGCTCCTTGGCGATCAAGGCGGCGTCGGTCTCCTTCATGCGGCCGCGCAGCGCCTCCTCGACCAGCTTCTCGCGCTGCGCGAGAGAAGCCTCCAGCTCGCGGCGGCGCTGCTGGAGCTCCACGTCGCGCTCGTCCTCCCACTGCTTGCGCTCGCGCTCGATCTGGTCGCGCTGGGCCTTGAGCCAGGCGGCCTCGCGATGGGTGAGCTCCTCCTGCATCTCGCCTTCCTTTCGGATCCAGGCCTGCTGGAGCGCGGATTCGGCGCGGGCCAGCTCGGCCATGCGGTCGTCGATGGCCTTCTGCATGCGGCCCTCGAGGTCGGCGCGCAGCTGCCCGGCCGCGGCCTCGCGGTCGCGGGCCTCGATCTGCAGCTGAAGGCGCTGGGTGTCGAGCTCGGCCTGGCGGCGCTTCCAGGCTTCCTCCTGGGTGGCGGCCTTTCTCGCGTGCTGGGCGTCGAGCTCGGAGACGCGCAGCTCGAAGCGCTGCTCGAGCTCCTGGCGCAGGGAGGCGAGGGCCGCTTCCTTCTCGTGATAGGAGGCTTCCATTCGTTCCCGCTCGGACCGGAAGATGGACTCGCGCTGGGCGGCCCATTCCTTGTCGCGGGCCGTCCACGCCTGCTGGAGCGCGGCCTGCTCGCGGGTGTACTTGTCCTTGAGGGACGCCTCGAGGGCGGCGTGCCGCTCCTCGAGCACGGCGCGCTCGCGCGCGACCGCGTCCTCATAGGTCTTGCGGTAGCGCTCTTCCAGGGCGGCGGCTTCGCTCTTGACCTGCGCCTCCCGGGCGAACGCGGCATCGCGCATCGCGCGCTCCTTCTCCGCGAACCCGGCCTCGAGGCGCGTCTGGGTCTCCGCGGCCTGACGGCGCAGCGTCTCGCGCTCCTCTTCGAGGGCCGCGCGCTTGGCGTCGAGCTCGGCGCGGGCGGCTTCCTCCGCGTGCGCGCGTTCCGCGCGGGTGCGGCCTTCGGTCTCGCGCGCCAGCGCCGTCTGCTTGGCCTCCTGGCGCTTGAGCTCGTCGGCGAGGCGGCGGCGGAACTGCTCCTCCAGCGCCTGCAGCTTCGCGTCGTGCTGGGCCTCGCGCTGGGCCTCCTGCTTGAGCGCCTGGTCGAGGAGCTGCTGCTGCAGCGCCTCGGCGGCGTCGTCGTGGGTCTTCTTCCACCGCGCCTGCTCGCCGTCGAGCACGCGGCGCAGCTCGGCCTCGCGGGCCATGAAGGAGAGGGAAAGCGCCTCCTCGCGCTTGGAGGCGGCCGCTTCCATGGCGCGGCGCTCCGCGGCGGCCTGCTCGCCGAATTCGGAACGGGCGCGTTCGAGGGAATCGCGGTGCTCCTGCTGCAGGCGGCGCTCGCGCTCGGCCCAGCGCCCGGAGAAAGAGGCGTCGATCTCGGCCTGGCGGCGGGCGAGCTCGCCTTCGAATTCGGCGCGGGCCTTCTCGGCGGCCTGGACGTCCGCGCCGCGCTGGGCGGCCAGCTCCTCTTCCTTGACGCGGTAGCGCGCCTCGAGCTCGCCGCGCTCGTCTTCGAGGCGCTGGCGGCTCGAGGCGAGGCTCTCGCGGAGCTTGGCCTGATGGGCCTCCCATTGCTGCTTCTCGCGCTCGGTCCATTCGGTCTGCATCTGCAGGAAGCGGCGGCCGAGCTCCTCCTCCTTGGCGCGGTAGTGATCCTGCAGCTCCTGCTGCCGGCGAAAAATCTCCTCTTCCTTCTTCTGGTAGCCTCCTTCCATCTCGCGCAGGCGCTCGTTGAGGGCGGCGTCGCGGGCGCCGTACTCGGCCTCCATCTCGGCTCGTTGGGAGGCCAATTCGGCGCGGCTCTTGGAGAGGATGTCCTCGATGCGCTTCTGCTGCTGCTTCCAGACGTCTTTTTCCTTGAGAACGAGCTGATCCTGGAGCTGCCGATACTTCTCGACGAGCTCGGCTTCCTGCTTCTCGTGGTGGGAGAGGACGGCTTTGTTCCGCTCCTGCAGGGATTCGTCGAGCTTCGCCTCCTTCTCCTGGTAATGCTCCTCGAGGAAGCGGCGCTCGGCCTCGAGGCGCTCCTGGAGGCGGCCCCACTCAGCCTCGTTCTTGTGCTGATAATTGCGGTCGAGCTCGGCCTGGCGCTTGGCGTGCTCCTCGTCGAGATGGCGGCGATGGTCCTCGAGGGCCTGCTCCTTCTGCCGCAGGCGCGTCTCGAACTGGGCGATCTTAGCCTCGAACTTCTCGCCGAGGGCGTGCTCCTCACGGGACAGCGCTTCGCGGTTGTGCTTGAGCAGGTCCTCGATGTCGCGCTCATAGCGGCGGCGAAACTCGCCTTCCTTGGTCTTGATCTGCTCGTCGAGCAGGCGCTGCTGGCTCTCGAGGTCCTTCTCCTTCGCGCGCAGTCCGTCCGTCTGGATCTTGAGCCGCTCGAGGAGGGAGGCCTTGGTGTCGGACAGCGCCTTCTCTTGGTGGGCCAGCGCAGCCTGAAGCTCGCGCTCGGCGTCCTGGCGGGAGACCTTGACCGCGTCGATGACCTCGCGCCGCAGGCCGCCGATCGACGCCTCGCGCGCGGCGATCTCGCGCTTGAGCGTATCGATCTGCATCGAGAGCTGGAGCCGCTCCTCCTTGACGTGCGCGTCCTGCTCCCGGAACATCTCGCGCTTCAGCTCCTCGCGAAGCTGATCCTCCATCTTCTTGTGGTCCGAGATGGACGCTTCCCACACCTTGACCGTCTCGCGCCAGCGCTTGACCGTCTCGTCCTTCTCGCGTGAATCGAGCGCGGCCTCGTCCCGGGCCTTGTTGGACTTGGCGGCTTCCTCGCGGGCCTCGGTCAGCTCGGCGCCGAGGCGGTGCAGCCGCTCCAGCGCCCAGCGCAAAGCCAGCCGCGCGGTGTCGAGGTCGTTGACGGTCGAGGCGTCGAATCCCCCGGGGGGCTGGTCGGGAGGCTGCGGCGGCTCGGGTCGGAAATTATCCATGGATGTTCGACGCGTCGGCGCCGCGCAAAGGAATAGTGCCCGAATGCTGTTACGAATTTATGGCTTGAAGGGGTTTATACAGGAGGCCCATTCCTCCTGGGCCCTTCGGCGGGCGTAAAAAGGACCGAAGGCTCAGGTCTCAGGAAGGAAAGGGGGGTATTCTGGAGTCGTGAAGAGATCCGTATCGATTCTGGCCGCCCTTTGGCTGGCCCTCAATCCATTATCGGCCTTAGCCCAGGTCAAGGCCTCCTCCGCCGTCGCCGCGCAAAGCTCTTCCGCCGTCGGCGCATCCGCGGCCATGTCAGCCGTTATTCCTGCGCCCATAACGAGCGCCGTGCTGCCTTCGGGTTCCGTGTCGTTGTCGGGCGTTGGAATATCCCCGGCTCCCGTTCCGTCACTCATAAACGTCGTTAAGATAAACGCCGTTCAATCCGCCCTTCTAGTGCCGGTCACGCTCGCGATTCCTTCCCGCAAGGTCACCCCTTCCGTTGCCGTTAATATATCCGTTCCTCATCTGTTGTCTCGTTCAGCCGTTGCCGCCCCCGTAACCCGTTCGGAGAAGGCCGTCGCGGTCGTCCGCGACGAAGTCGCGAACTGGGGCGTCGCTCGTCATCCCGACGACTCCGTTCTCATGCCGTCGTTGTCTCGCTCGTTTACAAGCCTTTCCCCGGCATCACCCGCCGCCACGGCTTCCGAACCTCAAGCCGAGGTCCCCGCTCCCCGCGCCCTCGCCCCGAACCCCGGCTCTCCTCGCCTCTCCCGAGCAGCCGTCATCGCCGGCTCCCTTCTCCTCGGCGCCGCCGCGCTGACGGTTTTCGTTCCGGCCCTTCTCCCGGCCGTGATCGTCGCCCACCAAGCCGCTTTGACCTGGTCCGGCCTCGGCCTGCTCTCCCTCTCCCGTTTCCTTCGCACCCCGGGTCACATGGCCGACCCGCCGCCCGCGCCGCCCGCGAAGGACGGCGGCTACTACCTTGGAACGTTCAAGGCGTTGTGGGCCGCCGCGAAAGCCACGGCGAACGCCCAGGTCGTCCTCGCGGACCGCGTCGGCGGTCATTCGTGGGCGTCGCTGCGCGACTGGCTTCTGGGCGGCATGCGCACCGGCGTGTACTGGCTCGGCATCGCGTTGATGACCATGCTCGGCGGCGCCGCTCTCGGGAAGATCCCGTTGCCGTTCGCCCTGCCGTCCATCGCCGTCCCGGCGTCGGCCGCCGCGGTTCCGGACCTGGCCGCGCTCCCGTTCCTGGGTCTCTTCAATGCCTTCATCGTCCCCGCCCTGGCCCAGGAGGCCGGCGTGCTGGGCGTCTTCTTCGGCGTGCGCTGGGTCGCGCGCCGTTTCGGCGCCGGGAAGGCCGCGCCTTGGATCGCGGGCGCCGCCGCCTTGGCGCTCGCCGCCGTGCCCGTTCTGATGATGACGCAGGCCCCGATGATCGTCGCCGCGACCTTGGCGCTCGAAGCCGGCGTGATCTGGACCGCGGCCCGCTCCGACTCGTGGGTGTCCGCTCTCTCTCTGCGCGCGATCATCAGCTTCTTCTCGATCGAGTCCGCGCGCTTCGCCATCTCGCTGGGCGCCGCGGCCGGCGCCGCCCTCGTCGGCCTGCCCGCCGTGTGGGGCGGCCTACTCGTCGGCGCGCTGGCCCTGCTCGCCTGGCGCCTCAAGTCCCCGGGCCTGCGCCTGACCGAGCTCGGAAACTGGTGGCGCACCCCCGATCCCAGCGGCCGTCCGAAGTCGCCGTGGGCGCTCCTCTCCTCCGGCCTCGTCTGGGGCCTCGCGGTGTACGCGATCGGCGATCTGACCTATTGGGCCGTCAACTTCTTCCTGCCCGGCAGCGAGCCCGCGCCCGCGATCCTCGCCCAGATGCTGACCTCGGGCTTGGACCTCGTGCTCTTTAATTTCGTGCTCGTCGGCCTCATCGAGGAGTACGTGTTCCGCCGCGGCCTGTACAAGTCCATCCTCAACCGCCTGGAAAAATGGCATATCCCCGCGACGAAGGCGTTCTGGCTCGCGGCGATCTCCTCGGGCCTGATTTTCTCCGCCGTCCACTACATCAACTGGGCCGCCTTGCTCGCGCTCATCGGCTTGGCGAGCCCCGTCGCCGCGGGGGCCGTTGCGGGGGTTTACGCGTTCACCTGGGCCGGCTTCCTCGCGCGCGCGGTGCTGGGCGTGGTCCTGGCCGGGCTCTACCGCTGGTCGGGCGTCCTGCTCGTGCCGATCGCCGCGCACTTCTGGGCCGACACGATGGAAGGTCTGGGCCTGCGCTGGGGCTTCCCCGCCTTCCTGGCGCTCGCCGCCGGCGCGCTGATCCTGTCCTTCCTGTTCCGGCCGAAGGCGCCTAAACCGAAGTCGTCTTGAACAGGGGCTCGAGCAGGCGCTCGTAGAGGGCTTCGGAGAGCGCGTACACCGAATAGGACGTGAAGAACGCCGCGATCACGTCCACGGTGTAGTGGTTGCGCGAGAGCAGCACGCAGGCCGCCATCAGGACGGACCCGGCGAGCATCAGCCGCTTAAGCCCCGGGGTGCGGAAGAAGAGAAAGAACAGAAACGGGATCGCGGTGTGGCCGGAGAACACGAACTCGTTCATGAAGGTCCAGGTCCCCAGTATGCGGGAGAAGATCGCGTCGTGCAGGCGCATGTCCACCATGCCCGAGGGCGCTCCGATCGGCGACAGGAACACGAACGCGGTGCGCACGACCATGTACACCGTCAACAGAAAGATGAGGAAGGGGATGCGCCGCGGGTGATACGCGACGGCCGCCCCGGCCGCGTACAGTTGCAGCGCGAACCAGCCCCAGGACAGGATCGGGAGGGTGTTGACGACCGGCAAATGCCTCAGGAGCCAGTCGTTGCCGACCGGCAGCGCGCGCTGGTCGGCGACCCAACCGAGCTTCGTGTACAGCGCGTAGCTGAGGCAGAACATGAACAGGGCGCCGGCGAGCGTATAGATCCACCACTTGTAGTGGACGCCGTCCCACTCGTCCTTGATCTCCTCGATCTCGCGCTGCGCGGCACGCGGAAGATGTTTTCGGAGCTCCTGGATCTCCTGCGCGGAATCGGTAAAGCGCCGCTCTAATTCAGCGAGCTTTTCTTCGAGGAGATTTTCGGCTGGTGGCATCGTTGGATGATATAAAATCTCTTTGTGGAACCCGTGACGAGCCCCTCTCTTCTAGGTGAAGTCCGAGAATTTCTTTCGTCGTTGAAAATGGAATGGCCGGAGGTCTTTGCGCCGGCCAAACGGCCGAAGGCCGAAGCTGCAGCGCCGTCGACCGCCGTTCCCCAGACGCCCGTTCCCCATAAGGCTCTCCCGTCTGTCCTCATCCCTTCCGTTTCCGTCGATGCTCCCCTGAAAGACGGTCTTCCCGTGGGCGATCTTGTCGCGTTGTTCCGCTCCAGGGCGGAATACTGGGCCCCCTATCTCGGAGTGACCTTCAACCGCCTCAGCGTCAAGGACCAGCGCACCCTCTGGGGCTCCTGCACGCGCGAGGGGAATCTCAACTTCTCCTGGCGTTTGGCCCTGGCCCCCGACGCCGTCCTCGACTATCTGATCGTGCACGAGCTCTCGCACCGCGCTCAGATGAACCACTCCCGCCGCTTCTGGGAGGTCGTCGAGACGGTCTGCCCCGGGCACCGCTCCCACCGCCGCTGGCTGCGAAAGAATGCGGCCGCGCTTCACGCCGCGCGTCGTTAGGGAACTCGCGCCGGTGCAACTGTTTCCGGAAACAGCCGGCTGACGGTCCCGTCAATTGCCCTGGTAACCGGCTATCCTCAAGGATAGTCGGGGTCACTCGGCCAGTTTCTTGATAATCTCGGGCACGTCGGCGGCGGTCACGCCCGAGAGCCACTCGTCGCCGGGATAGATGAAGGCGTTGGGTCCCTGCTCGCACAGGTCGAGGCAGCCGGAGCGGGCGATACGGACCTTGCCCTTGAGGCCCTTCTCCTTGACGGCGTGCTTGAGGGCCTCGCACAGCTCGAGGCCGCCGCGCCCGGGGTTGCCGCAGGCGACGCGCCCGCCCTCGCGGGCGTTCGTGCACACGAAGACGGTCTTTTTATAGGGGACGGGCTTCTTGTTCATGATTGATCAGAGCGCGACGGGCAGGGCATCGGCGGCGTGCTTGCGGGCTTCCTGGGTGAGGCGCGCGGTCCAGACCGCGCCCGAGAAAGAGCAAGCGAGCCCGATGATCTGGACGCCCTGGATCGCGTCGCGGCCGAGCGCCCACGAGAACACGAGGGTCAGCGCCGGGTAGGAGAGCATGAAGGTCGTGGCTTTCGAGAGCTCCATGTTGCGGATCGCCATGTACCAGAGCACGAAGTTCAGCGACGACATGAGCAGGCCCTGCATCACGAGAAAGCCCAGCGCCTCCGGCGACCAGGACCAGCGGCCGCCGTGCGTGAGCGACCACAGGCAGACGGGCGCCATCGTGAGGATGCCGTAGAACACGCGGCCGCCGGACAAGGTCAGCGCGTCGAGATCCCGGGGCAGGCGCTTGGCGAAGATATGGGAGAGCTGGTACAGCCACGGCGTGCAGAGGATCATCAGGTCGCCCTTCCAGCGCGGCGACGAGAGGTCGTGGAACATGACGAGCGAGGTGCCGCTCATGACCAGAAGCGCCGCGAGCCCCAGCTTGAGCGACGGGCGCTCCCCCAGAAGCCAGGCCGTCAGCGCCGCGGAGCAGAGGCCCTCGACCTGGGCGACGATCGCGGCGTTGGCGGGCG
>JAQTNG010000148.1 GCA_028714015.1 Elusimicrobiota bacterium
AAGGTCATCACCGTCGACATGGAGATCGCGTCGGCGCGGCTGATCGTGATGGTCGGGGCGAAGTAAGGGGACCGCGATGGCCGGCGCAAGCCAGAAAGAAGACGAGCCCATCACCGCGATCAACGTCACCCCTTTGGTGGACGTGTGCCTGGTGCTCGTCATCATTTTCATGGCCGTCGCACCCATGGCCGTCACGCTCGGCATCAAGGTCTTCGAGACCCGGCCCTCCACCGCCGAGGGCAAGTCGTCCGTCGACGAGAACGTCAATATCCGGATCACTCAGGACGGGCAGATCAGCGTCAACGGCCTGAAGACCGACGGCCTCACGTTTCGCGGCGTGCTCGCGGCCGCGCTGACGTCCAGCAAGGACAAGATGGTGATCGTCACCGCCGACGCGAGGAACAAGGTCGGGCTCGTCGTCGAGGTCCTCGACGCGTCGAAGCAGGCGGGCGCGCTCAAGCTCGCCGTGATGAAGGCCGATATGCCGGCCGGGAGCGGAACCTGATGGCCGGCGGGAGCATCGAGTCGGACGAGCCCATCACCGACATCAACATCACGCCCCTCGTGGACGTGTGCCTGGTGCTCGTCATCATCTTCATGGTGACCGCCCCGATGTTCTCCGATCCGCCCATCAAGGTCGACCTGCCTTCCGCGCATACGCACGAAGGCGAAGAGGCCGATAAGATCACGATCACGCTCTCGAAGGACGGCGAATACGCGCTCGACGCCCATAAGTTCACCGATCCGAAGCTGCTCGGCGACGCGCTGAAATTGGCGCTCTCTCAGAAGGACTCGAAGATGGTCGTGCTCCGGGCCGATAAGGACGCCCTTCATGGCCAGCTCACCGATCTGATGGCGCGCGCGAAGGACGCGGGGGCCCAGTCGCTGACGATCGCGACGGAACAGTTGAAATGACAGGGTGTCCATAAGAGGATGACACAGAGAGTTCCGGCGTCGGTGATGATCTCGCTCGCGGTTCACGCGGGCTTCCTGATTCTTTTCGTGGGCCTCGCGAAGGAAGGCCCGAAACAGGCGGCGCAGATCATCGAGGGCGTGGACCTGCTGATCGCGCCGTCCCAGCCGAAGCCCGCCGCGAAGCCGGTGCTGTCCACGATGGACTTCCTCAAGATGGCGCTTCCCGCCGCGCCGCCCCGCCGCGCCGCCCTGCAGGCCGTCGACCTCAAGCTTCCGGAGACCCATAAGCCGCTCCTCGCCGACGTTCCGAAGCTCGAGGAAAGCACGCGCAAGCTGGCGCCCAAGCTCGAAGCCCTTGATCTGGCGCGCTCGCGCGTTTCGGCCGCGAAGGTGGACGCGGAGCCGATGAGCCGCCGCCGCGCCGCGGAAACCTTGGCGGCGCTTCCGAAGCTCGAGGAGGTCGGCCGCCGCCGCGTGAAGAACCTGCCCGAGGCTCTCGTCCTCGAGGACAAGCGCCGGGAAGCGACGGCGCTCATCGGGGGGGGCGCGCTCGACGCGCCGGCTCCGAAGAGCCGACGGCAGGTCATGGCCGCCGCGGCGGCCCTCACCGAGGCCGAGGCCGAGACCCCGCTCGCGCGGCCCTCGACGCGCAAGGGCTTCTCCGTCCTGCCCGAGCAGCTCGAGATGAGGCCGCACGCCGAGGCGTCGATCGCGCCCAAATTGGAGAAGATCGACGCCGCGCCGAAGCTCGAGCGCCGCCAGGTCGCGGCCGCGAAGGACGAGGGCCCGAAGAAGGGCATCGAGATCGAAGGCCCTCTGAAGGATCGCAAGGTCGCCGGCGCCGTGATCCCCAAATTCCCCGACTGGGCCCAGAAGCAGGGCCTGATGGAGGCCGAGGTCGCCATCCGCTTCAACGTGGACGCCGAAGGCCTCGTGATGCCCGGGATGCGCGTCGAGCGCACCTCGGGCTACGGCCGCCTCGACCGGCTTTGCCTGGACAGCCTTCGCAATTGGACCTTCGCCCCCGCGCCCGGATCCGGCGCGCAGTGGGGCGTCATCACCTTCCGTTTCATCTTGGAGTGACCATGAAAATCGCCATTGTTCTCGCCGCCGTGACCGTGCTCGCCGCGAGCGCCTCCGCCCAGAATCCTCCGCTCCCGGGGACCCACGCCGCCGCGCCGGCGGCGCCCTCGGGGGGCATGCCCGCCGAGGTCGTCATCAAGGCCGAGGGCGCGGGCTCCAAGCTCAACGACACGAAGCCGCCGCTCAAGATCGAGGTGGACCCCTTCGAGACGATCCGGCCCTCGCTCGCGCCCGACGAGAACCTGCTCCTCGCGGTGTCGCCTCTGACCGTGTCGTGGCGCCGCACCCACCCCGAGATCCTGATGAACGATCGCGTGATCCAGCCGTGGCGCACGACCTTCAGCCAGCGCTCCGGCATCGGCTTCAAGATCAAGGAGCAGCTCGAGGCCCTGCTCGGCGGGAAGCTCGACGGCAAGGAAGCGCGCAAGTGGGGCTGGAGCCTCACGATCGCCGACGAGGAAGGCCGCGTCTTCCACAACTACTCCGGCTCCGGCGATCCGCCCGAGGAGCTGCTCTGGACCGGTCAGAACGAGCAGGGAGAGTGGGTGCGGGCGGGGCGTTCGTATTCCGCCGTTTATACTTTTACGAGCCCCGACGGCTCGCCGCGCACGACGGTCGGCAAGCCCCTGTTATTTAAAGGCATCGTCCATCAGGAAGACACCGGCCTGCACCTGAGCCTCGACTCCTCGGCCCTCTTCGGCACGAGCAAGAACGCGACCGAGCTTCAGGCCCCGACGGGCCCCGATCTGCTGCGTTCCGCAGCGGATTTGATAAAGCGCAAGTACACCGGCATCCCGATCGCCGTGCGCGTGTTCGCGAACACCAAGGAACTCGGCGACGCCCAGGCGAAGGCCGTTCAGGACGTCCTGCTGCGCGAGCTCATGGTCGCCACGCGCCACATCGGCGTCGACGCGACGCGGGCGCCGTTCTCCGATCAGCGCGTGGAGATCGTCCTGCTCAACCGCTAGAGGCTGTCAGGACTTCCTTAGCCGCATCTGTGCCGGGCCTTCCTAGGCCCGGCCTAGCGGCGCCGCGGGCGTCGCGAAAGAATGACCTGACCGTCGCGGCCCCTCAACGGGGCATATGCCACGATGGCGGCATGAAATGGCTCGCCGTCGCCGTCGTCCTCGGCTCCGCCGCGGTTCTGGGGCCGGTGCTGCTGTTCCTGCTCGCGGCAAGCGTCCTGGGGGCGGCGGCCTTCGCCGTGAGCCTGGCCCTCGTCAGCGCCGTCCTCCTCGCGGTGAGACGGGTCCTCTCGACCGCGGCCTGATCAAGCGCCCGCGCTCCTGTCATGAAACTGGCAGGGGAATGTCACTCAGCATCACTTTGGACGGCCGGGTGACTATGGTATTTAGGGGGCATGGCCAAGTCCATTTACAGCTTCGGGGAAACGTCGGATGTCCGGGCGGTGTCGCGGCTGGACCGCGACGCGGCGCGCGCGCTGCTGGGCGGGAAGGGCGCGGGGCTCTTCGAGATGTCGCGCATAGGCCTGCCCGTGCCCCCGGGCTTCACCGTCACGACCGACGTGTGCCGCGCGCGCTGCGCGCGCAAGGCGGAGAGCGGGCTCACGCGCGAGTTTCTCTCCGCCGTCAGGAAGCTCGAGAAGTCCACCGGCCGGAGCCTCGGCGACGCGAAGAACCCGCTGCTCGTCTCCGTGCGCTCGGGCTCCAAGTTCTCCATGCCCGGCATGATGGACACCGTCCTCAACCTCGGCCTCAACGACAAGACCGTCCGCGGCCTCGAGGCCCAGACGGGAAACCCGCGCTTCGCGTGGGATTGCTATCGCCGCTTCATCGCGATGTTCGGAAACGTCGTGAAAGGCATCGGCAAGGACGAGTTCGAGGCGGCGCTGCGGCGGGTGAAGTCCGCCTTCGGAGCGGAGGAGGACTCCGATCTCTCCACGCAGGCGCTGCGCAAGCTCGTCGCGATCTTCCAGGTCCTCTACGAGGAGCGCGCGGGCTCCCCGTTCCCCCAGGACCCCGGGGGCCAGCTGCGCCTCGCGGTCTCCGCCGTGTTCGAGTCGTGGAACAACCCGCGGGCGATCGCCTACCGCAGGCTCAACCGCATCCCCGACGACCTCGGCACCGCGTGCACCGTGCAGGCGATGGTGTTCGGCAACATGGGCGCGGACTGCGCGACCGGCGTCGGCTTCACGCGCGATCCCGGCACCGGCGAGCGCGCGTTCTACGGGGAGTTCCTCGTCAACGCGCAGGGCGAGGACGTCGTGGCCGGCGTCCGGACGCCGAGGCCGCTGGCCGAGCTCTCGTCCGAGATGCCGAAGACATACGAGCGCCTGCTCGAGATTTCGGGCAAGCTGGAGAAGCACTACGGCGACGTACAGGACATGGAGTTCACCATCGAGAAGGGGCGTTTGTTCATGCTCCAGACGCGCACCGGCAAGCGCTCGGCGATGGCCGCGCTGCGCATAGCCGTCGACATGGTCGAGGAAGGCCTCATCACTCCCGTGCAGGCCGTGATGCGCCTGACGCCGGAGCAGCTCGACGAGCTCCTGCGCCCGGTTTTCGAGGAGCGGGCCTCGGCGTCGGCGAAAGCGCTCGCCAAGGGCCTGCCCGCGGGTCCCGGCGCCGCCACGGGCCGCGTGTGCTTCTCCGCCGATCGGGCCGTCGTGGAAGCGAAGACGGGCCCCGTGATATTGGTCCGGCCCGAAACGAATCCGGATGATATCCACGGCATGGCCGCGGCCGAAGGCATTCTGACCGCGACGGGCGGCATGACCAGCCACGCGGCCGTCGTCGGCCGCGGCATGGGCAAGGTGTGCGTCGTCGGCTGCGCCGCGCTGGAGATGGATGAGTCCGCCGGGACGATGAAGTTCGGCGGAGAAACGCTCAAGGAGGGGGACTGGCTCTCCCTCGACGGCTTCAAGGGCCGGGTCCTCGAAGGCCGCGTGCAAACGCAGCCCTCCGAAATACTCGATGTCCTGCTCGGCCGGCGTCCCGCGGCGAGCTCCGAGCTGTATCGTCGGTACGAAATCTTGATGACCTGGGCCGACGCCGCGCGCTCTCTCGAGGTGCGCGCCAACGCCGACACGCCCGAAGACGCCAAGGTCGCGACGGCTCTGGGCGCGGCCGGCATCGGCCTGTGCCGCACCGAGCACATGTTCTTCGGCGAGGACCGCATCCCGAAGGTGCTCGCGATGATTCTGGCCGATTCCGAAGCCGAGCGGCGCGAGGCGGTCTCGGCGCTCTATCCCCTGCAGAAGGCCGACTTCAAGGCGATCTTCAAGACGATGCGAGGCCTCCCCGTCACGGTCCGCACGATCGATCCGCCCCTGCACGAGTTCCTGCCGCGCACGCCCGAGGACGCGGCGCGCGCGGCCGCGAGCCACGGCTTGGACGCCGGCAAGCTGTGGGCGAAGACGCTCGAGCTCAAGGAGTCCAACCCGATGCTCGGCCACCGCGGCTGCCGCCTGGGCATCACCTACCCCGAGATCACCGACATGCAGGCGCGCGCGGTCCTGTCGGCCGCCTGCGAGCTCAGCCTCGAGGGAGTCTCGTCGGCGCCCGAGATCATGATCCCGCTCGTGGGGCACGTGACCGAGCTTCGCCATCAGAAGAAGCGCATACTCGCCGTCGCCGAGCGGGTGTTCCAGGAATACGGGCGCAGCATCCGCTATCAGGTGGGCACGATGATCGAGGTCCCGCGCGCCGCCCTGACCGCCGGCGAGATCGCCGCGGAAGCCGAGTTCTTCTCCTTCGGCACCAACGACCTCACCCAGATGACGCTCGGCTACTCGCGCGACGACTACGGCCGCTACATCGCCGCGTACATGGAGATGAAGATTCTCGATTCGGACCCGTTTCGCACGCTTGACGGCGCCGGCGTCGGCCGCCTCGTGCGCCTGGCCGTCGAAGAGGGCCGCCGGACCCGCCCGGGGATGAAGATCGGCATTTGCGGCGAGCATGGGGGGGACCCCGCCTCGATCCGGTTTTTTCACGAGGCCGGCCTCGGTTATGTCTCCTGCTCTCCCTATCGCGTGCCGGTCGCGCGGCTGGCCGCGGCGCAGGCCGCGATCGCGTCGAAGGCCCTCGGAAGCTTCCCGCCGGCCTCCGGCGGCGCTCTTCCATCCGCGCCCGCCTCGAAAATCCGTTGAAATGCAGGCAATGAAAAAAAATGATCCACCTAAAGGAACGAATCAACGTTCGTGACGCCGCGAGGCCTCCGCTGCGCATCCTCGTCGCCATCCTGATCGCATTACCGCGGTCGCTTTGGGCCAATCCGACCGGCGGCGAAGTGGCGGCGGGCTCCGCCGGCATCAGCTCCAGCGGCGGCACGCTCACCGTGATCCAGGCGTCGAACAACGCCATCATCAACTGGCGCGACTTCTCGATCAATCAGGGCGAGCTCACCCAATTCATACAGCCCTCGGCCCTCTCGGCCGCCCTCAACCGCGTCACCGGCGGCAATCCCTCGGCCGTCTACGGCACCCTCCAGGCCAACGGGCGCGTCTTTCTGATCAATCCCAACGGCATCGCCGTGGGCCCGACCGGCGTCATCAACACCCAGGGCTTCGTGGCCTCCACGCTCGACCTCAATAACGACGAGTTCATGGCCGGAGGAGCGCTTCGATTTTCCGGAAGCTCCGCGGCGAACCTGATCAACGCGGGCCGCATCACCGCCCTCGGCGGAGACGTTCTTCTTATCGCGCACACCGTGCAGAACACCGGCGAGATCGTCGCGACCCACGGAACCGCGGCCCTGGCCGCCGGCACCGAGGTTCTCATCCAGCCGGGCGGCGACGAGCGGGTATTCGTGAAGGCCGGCGGCTCGGATAAGGCCGCCGTGGGGGTCGACCAGCAGGGACGGATCGCGGCGGCGACCGCCGAGCTCAAGGCCGCCGGCGGCAACGTTTACAGCCTGGCCATCAACAACGCGGGCCTCGTGCAGGCCACCGGCGTCGAGCGCCGCGGCGGGCGCGTGTACCTGGTCGCCGAGGGCGGCGATATCGCCTTGAAGAGCGGCTCGGTCATCGACGCGAGCGGCGCGGACGGCGGCGGCACGGTCCTGGTCGGCGGCGACAGCCAGGGCTTGAACCCGGACGTGCCCAACGCGTCGGTCGTCACGGTCGAGGCAGGCGCCGCGATCAAGGCCGACGCGCTCGAGAACGGCGACGGCGGCAAGGTCGTGGTTTGGGGCACCGACGCCGCTTCCTTTAGAGGGCTGATCAGCGCCAAGGGCGGCGTCGAAGGCGGCAACGGCGGCAACGTCGAAGTCTCCGGCGGCCATCTCGATTTTGACGGCATGGCGGACGCGCGCGCGCCCCAAGGCCTGCTGGGCACCCTGCTCCTCGACCCCTGGAACCTCAGGATTTCCGACTCCGCGCAGAGCGGCATCACCGGGACCTTCGCGAGCGACTCGGGCGCCTCGAACCTGAACGTCGTCACCCTTCAGAACCAGCTGAACACCGCCAACGTGACGGTGCGGACCGGCGATCCCGCCGGCAGCTCCCAGCCCGGCGACATCACCGTCGACAGCGCCGTGACCTGGAACCACGACAGCACTTTGACCCTGCAGGCGCACAACGACATCACCGTCAACGCCCCGATCACGAACAACGACGCGGGAAGCAACGCGGGCGTCACGATGCTCTCCAACAGCGGCGGAAGCAACCCCGGCGCCGCGATCAACCTCAACGCCGGAGTCGCCACCGCGGGCGGCGTTCAGACGTACGACGGCCGGGTCAATCTTCAGGCCGACGAGACCCTGACCGCGGGCGGCGGGTCCGTCGTCTTCAACGGCGTCGTTTCCGGCGCGCACACGCTCACGGTCGACGCGGGCCTCATCGCCGTCAACGGCGGGACGGTCAACACCGGCGCGCAGACCTACAACGGCGCCCTCGCGCTCGGCGACGATACGACCTTGATCAGCAATGACGGCGACGTAACCGTGAACGGCGCGGTCGGCGGCCGGCATGCCTTGACCATCGACCCGGGCGCCGGCGTCATCAGGCTCAACGGCGGCACGGTCGACGCCGGGGCCCAGTCCTACTACGGGAATGTCGTGCTCGGCGGCGATACGACTTTGATCAGCAACGGCGGCGACGTGGCCTTGAACGGCAGGGTCGGCGGCCTGCATGCCCTGACCGTCGCCCCGGGCGCCGGCGTCATCAGGCTCAACGGCGGCACGGTCAGCACCGGCGCGCAGACCTACGACGGCGAGGTCGCGCTCGGCGACGATACGGCTTTGATCAGCCACGGCGGCGACGCGGTCTTCAACGGCAAGGTCGGCGGCCTTCACGCCCTGCTCATCGACCCGGACGGGGGCGTCATCAGGCTCAACGGAGGCACGGTCGACACCGGGGCCCAGTCCTACTACGGAAACGTCGCGCTCGGCGGCGATACGGCCTTGATCAGCAACGGCGGGGACGTGGCCTTGAACGGCAAGGTCGGCGGCCTTCATGCCCTGGCCGTGGACTCCGGCGCCGGCGTCATCAGGCTCAACGGCGGCACGGTCAACACCGGCGCGCAGACCTACGACGGACGCGTCGCTCTCGGCGACGATACGACCTTGATCAGCAACGACGGCGACGTGGCCTTGAACCGCAGGGTCGACGGCCTTCACGCTCTGCTCATCGATCCGGGCGCCGGCGTCATCAAGCTCAACGGCGGCACGGTCTCCACCGGGGCCCAGTCCTACTACGGAAGCGTCGAGCTCGGCGACGATATGACCTTGATCAGCAACGGCGGGGACGTGGCCTTCAACGGCAGGGTCGACGGCCTTCATGCCCTGGCCGTGGACCCGGGCGCCGGCGTCATCAGGCTCAACGGCGGCACGCTCGACACCGGGGCCCAGTC
>JAQTNG010000149.1 GCA_028714015.1 Elusimicrobiota bacterium
CTCATCTTGTCGAGCCAGACCTGCCGGTCTTTCTTGACGTCGGCCGGCAGCTCGCGCAAGGCGTCGATCTCCTTGCCCATCTGGCGCCGCGCCATGTCGGCCTGCGCCATCTCATCCTTGCCCGCCTGATAGAGATAATGCGCCCGGACTTCGATCTCGAAGCCGCCCTGGGCGTCGTCGGCGCAGAGATAAGGCTCGTGCTCCGCATCCACGACGACCTTCCACGAGGCCGGCGCCGGCGGCAGAACATCCTTGAGCGCGGCGTAACTGCTCTGGTAGTACCGCTTCTCCGCGGCCGAAGCCTCGCGCGACTCGCAGTCGGCCGCCGCCCGCAACCCCGCCGTCATCACCGCCGCCGCCAATATGCCCGTCTTCAACCGCGCGTTTCCCATGGCTCCTCCGATCACAAGGTCTTCGCCGTTCGGCACATTTTATAAGAATCAGCGCCCGCCGCGCGGGCAGGCTTCACTCAGCGAGTTGGAGCGTGGTTCGAGCGGAATTCGCGCTGGAAATTCCTACTTTGTCTTCGCCTCGACGCTCTTGACCCAGGCCGTGATCGCGGCCAGCTGGCCGGCGCCGTCCAAGCCCGCCTGCTCGAAGACCTTGTCGCCGG
Organism: Elusimicrobiota bacterium; assembly: GCA_028714015.1. Taxonomy (GTDB): domain Bacteria; phylum Elusimicrobiota; class Elusimicrobia; order UBA1565; family UBA9628; genus GWA2-66-18. The sequence continues at coordinate 614 of JAQTNG010000149.1, forward strand.
AGCCGCTGCCCAGATAGCCCTGCTTCAGCGGGTAGAGCGTGGCCGCCAGGCCCGCGTCGGAGCGCACCCAGCGCCAGAGCGTGGCGAGCGTGAAATCCGTGATGCCCATCGAGTTGAAGGCCATCTCGGGGGGGAACACCTCTTTCTTCTCGGCGTCGCTGAGACGGTCGAAGAGCTCGGCGCTGGTCACGTAGAAGACGTTGAGCTTGACGCCCGCGGCGTCGAGCTTGGGCAACACGTCGCGCATGAAGTAGTGCGCCACGCCGTGGCCCTGGAGGACGACGGTCGCCTTGCCGCCGCGGCGCACCGCGTAGACGCCCTTCGTCGCGGCCGACGCCGGCGGCAGGCCCAGCTTCGCGCGGTCGGGGACCGGGCAGGCGGGGCGCGTGACGAACGGCGCCAGCACGGCGGGACGGGCGCGCAGCGAGGCGATCAGCAGCGGCCAGACCTCCTGCGTGTCCCAGGGCGTCAGCGTGATCATCGAGCCCTTGGGGAAGTTGTCCTGCAGCAGCTGGAGGGCCTGCGGGCAGGCGTGGGTCGGGCCGTCCTCGCCGGTCAGCGGGCCGGCGTGGGCGTTGATCATGATCCAGGCCCGGTTGGGCTCGCCCGTCGCCTCGTGGCGCATCTGCTGGCCGATGGAGTGCAGGCGCGCGGGGACGTGCTCGAGCGCGGCGATGAAGGCCGAGTAGGAGCTCGACACGCCGATGTGCAGGCCCAGGCTCGACGCCCCGGCCATCACGCCGCCCATCGCGTCCTCGCAGATGCCGCCGACGGAGATCAGGCGCGAGACCGGGTTGTTCTTGGCGTGGAACCAGCCCTTGGCGAAGGCCTTGTTGATCGGAGACACGCTCGTGGACTCGGCCAGGTCGGCCGCGCAGGTGATGATCGCACCCTTCGTGACGGAGTTCAGGTAGGCGAGAGCGTCGCCCAGCGCGCCGCGCAAAGTCGCGGGCTTGCCCGGCTCGAGCTTGAGCGCGTCGGGAACGGCCTCGGGCTTCAGGTCCGACTTGTAGAGCGCCGCCAGGTCGGGTCCGCCGGCGCGCACGGGGCGTCCCTTCGGCGTCGCGCGGCCCGCCTCGGCCACGCGCTCGCCCGCGAAGCGCGCCACGTCGGGGCGCTTCGTCTCGAACGCCTTGCGCATCGTCAGCAAAGTCTCCCAGTACGCCGCCTCGACGCGGTCCGGGGTCTTCTCGCCCTCGAATCGGGGGATCGTCACGCCGAACGCGGCCTCGAAAGGCTCGACGGCCTTGTAGAAGGCCTCCGAGCAGAAGGCATGCCCCGCGCCGTGCGAGCCCTTGCCCTCGATGCCGTACTTCCAGCCTTTCGTCGTGCGATAGACGATCGCCGTGGGCTGGCCGTTGTCGAGGGAGAGCGCCGCCCGCTGCGCGGCCAGCACGCGCCGGAAGTCGCTGCCGTCGGCGCACTCGACGAGGTTCCAGTCGTTCATGTAGAGGAGCTCGCGCGGATCCCACTGCACGTAGTCGCCGGGCTTGTCGCCCTCGGCGGTGACGCGGTCGGAGTCGATCGAGGCCTGGTTCCAGTCCAGGTGCATGATCGTGTTGGAGAGGCCCGCGGTGGCGGCGGTCGCCAGCGCCTCGTGCACGCGCCCGGCGGTCATGCCGCCCTCGCCCTCGAGTATGTGGAAGCGCGGGCCCGCCGCGCCGAAGGCGTCCATCGACGCGAGCGCCAGGCCCACGCCCGTGCAGTCGCCGACGCCGGAGGCGCCCGTGGCGACGGCCACGAAGGGCGTCATCGGGGTCGGATGGCCGTCGAGGGCCATGCACTTGAACTGGCGGAAAAGAGGCGTCGACTGCGTCGGGTTGCGGCGGAAGCCGAGGAGGTCCTCCAGGCGCAGGCGGCGGCGCTCGGCGGGCAGGAGGTCGGGGCGCGCGATGCGCATCCACTCGTCGCGCAGCGCGTACATCCCGTAGAGCCCCATCGCCTTGTGGCCGGCGGCGTAGACGAGCACGTCGTTGTCGATCGTGTCGGGCCGCGAGAAGTCGTAGCGGAGGTTCTTGAAGAGGAGCGAGGAGACGATGCGCCCCGAGGAGATGCTGCCGCCCGGATGCCCGGAGTTCGGCACGTAGTTGAAGAGGATCGCGCAGAGCGCGCGGTAGGCGGCGTCCATCATTTCGAGCGTCTCGATGCCCTCGAAGGAGGCGGGCTCGGGCTTCAGGTAGACGGCGCGGCGGGGCCTCAGCGTGAACGTTTCGGCGGCGGTGGCGGCGGGGGGCATAATTTTCTCCATCGTGCGGATAATGAAACGATCATATCAATTGAGCGATTCACTGGAGCGGCGCGCGCCCGAGACGGCGCCGGCGCGCTACGGGCCCCAGTGGCCGGAAGGCTTCGTCGGCTCAAAGCGGTCGCACGCCGGCCGGGACGTGACGTTGGACGGCAGCGTCCGCTTCTTGCGCGCGCAATAATGGCGCGAGCCTTTCTTGAGATCGATGAGCGTCTCGCAATGGCGGCATTCGACGCATTTGTTCTTGCGCGTCATGGCGGTCACTTCTTCTCGGTCTCCCAAAATTCGTCGATGCGGCGCTGCAGCGCCGTGATCTCCGCGGCGGGCATGTTCTTGAAGCGCCCCTGCGCCTTCAGGTACTCCTCCACCGGCTTGCGCTTGGCCACGTTCATGTTCAGGCGGGTCGTCCCGTTTTCCACCTCGTAGAGGCGGAACATCCCGGTCTGCACGGCCAGGCGCGACAGCTTCGCGGTGTCCATCGGGTCGGTCTTCCAGCCGGGAGGGCACGGGGACAGTATGCGGATGAAGCGGAAGCCCTTGATGGTCTTCGCCTTGGCGAACTTGCGCACCATGTCCTCGGGGTAGGCGGGCGTGGCGGTCGCGAAATAGGGGATGTGGTGCGCGAGCACGATCGCGTCGAGGTCCTTCTTCGGCCGGACGCTGCCGTCCTTGCCCGGCGTGGACATCGTCCAGGCGCCGGCGGGCGTGCCGCCGCTGCGCTGGACGCCGGTGTTCATGTACGCCTCGTTGTCGTAGCAGACGTAGAGGATGTCCTCGTTGCGGTCGGCCGCGCCGGACAGCGCCTGCAGGCCGATGTCGTAGGTGCCGCCGTCCCCGCCCCAGGCCACGACCGTCGTGTCGCGGTCGCCGCGCGAGACGAGGCCGGCCTTGACGCCGGTCGCCGTCGCCGCGGCCGCGGCGAAGGGGCTGTGCAGAAGCGGAAGATTGATCGAGCTGCGCGGCGCCGCCCCGGAGATCACGGTCCAGCAGCAGGCCGGAACGACCATGACGGTCTGCGGCCCCAGGCCCTTGAGCGCGTAGCGCATCGACATCGTCGCGCCGCAGCCCTGGCAGGCCAGGTGGCCCGAGCTCATCAGTTCCTGAACGGGAATCGAGGTTTTCATCGCGCGTCCTCCACCCAGGTGGCGATGGCGGGCTCCGCCGCGGGAGCGCCGTCGACGCGTTCCCATATCTCCTGGAGAAGCTCGACGGTGATGTCGCCGCCGCCGAGGCCGGTCACGTAGCCGTGCACGGTGACTCCGGGGCGCGGGTACAGCGCGGCCTTGATCTCCTGGGCGAATATGCCGCCCATGCCGGGGGAGTAGTTGCGGTCCACGACCGCGAGCTTCATCCCGGGCTTGACGAAGGCGCGCAGGGCCTTGGCCGGGAAAGGCCGGAAGGCGCGCAGGCGCAGGTTTCCGGCCTTGAGGCCCTTCTCGCGCATCGCGTCGACCGCGCCGCGCGCCGTCGAGCCGACCGCGCCGCTCGTCACGAGGATGGTCTCGGCGTCCTCGCAGCGGTAGGCGTCGAGCTGTCCGTAGGAGCGGCCGAACATCTCGCCGAACTCTCGGCCGACTTCCTCGATAGCATCCTCGGCCTCGGCCATGTCCGCGGCCATGCGGCGGCGCAGGCGCAGGTAGTCCTTGGGGCCCGTCAGGGAGCCGAAGGTGATGGGATTGGCGGGATCGAGCTTCAGCTCCGGGCGGAACGGCGGCAGGAACGCGTCGACGTCCGCCTGGGAAGGGACGTCGACGGGCTCGTAGCTGTGAGAAAGGGTGAAGCCGTCGAGCACGACCATCGACGGGAGCATCACGCGCTCCGCGATCTTGAACGACATCAGCACGGTGTCGAGGACTTCCTGGTTGGTCGAGCAGTAGGTCTGCATCCAGCCGGTGTCGCGCTGGGAGAGGGAGTCGGTCTGGTCGGTCCACAGGTTCCACGGCGCGGCGAGCGCGCGGTTGACGTCGATCATCACGATGGGCAGGCGCGCGCCCGCGACCCAGTGCAGGACCTCGTGCATGTAGGCCAGGCCGTGCGAGGAGGTCGCCGTGAAGGTCCGCGCGCCGGCGGTCGAGGCGCCGAGCAAAGCCGCCATGACCGAGTGCTCGGACTCCGCCGCGATGAACTCGCCGGGGAACTCGCCCTTGGCCTTCATCTCGGCCAGGGCCTCGAAGACCTGCGTGGCGGGGGTGATCGGGTAGCCGACGGAGACCTGCGTGCGCGCGAGCTGGGCGGCGACGGCCGCGGCGTAATTTCCGCTCAGGACTTTTTTCATGACGCGACCTCGGCGACGAACTGCACGCAATGCGCCGGGCACTCGGAGACGCAGATGCCGCAGCCCTTGCAGTAGTCCATGTCGATGCTGGGGACCTTGTCGGTCAGATCGACGCAGGCCTCGGGGCAGAGCTTCCAGCAGATCTGGCAGCCCGTGCACTTCGCGGCGTCGATGATCGGGCGCAAGGTGCGCCAGTTGCCCGTGAGGTTCTCGTCCATCGACCGCGTCGCGATCATGACGCGCGGGTAGGCCTTGGGGTCCTCGTCAAGCAGGGGCATTCAACGCCTCCCGGGCGGCTTCGTAGGCGCGGCGCGCGGCTTCGACGTTCGCGTCGGCTTTGACCGGCACGGCTTCCCGGACGCACTCGAGCAGGGCTTCGAGCCCGCTGATGCCGAACACCGCGGCGGCCGCGCCGCACATGGCGGTGTTGACGATGGGGCTCGAGGCGGAGCCGAGCTTGAGGTCGAGCGCGATCTGGTGCGCGGGCACGGCGATGAATTTATATCCCGGGTAGCGCTTGGACAGGCGCGCGACGTCTTCCGGGGTCCCGTTGGTCAGGATCGTGCCGCCGGGCTTGAGCCCCTTGATGATGTCGGAGGCGTACAAGGTGGGGTCGAGGACGACCAGCGCGTCGGGCGCGTAGATGCGCGTGCGCGCCAGTATGGGCTTGTCGCTGACGCGGGCGTAGGCCATCACCGGCGCGCCGCGCCGTTCGACGCCGAATTCCGGAATCGCCAGGCACTGCTTCTCGCCCTGGCGTAAAACGACGTCGGCGATGATTTTCGCGGCCAGGACCGTGCCTTGGCCGCCGCGACCGTGAAAGCGTATTTCTAACATAACGCCTTCACATCAATGCAACATAGGAGCCAAAAGGAGGGGGAGGGCCGGCGCGGCGGAGAGGCCTTGGACCAGTAAGCACTTTTGTAAGACCATAGGGCCCAATATTTCGTAGGCCCATTGTCGTAGGTCTGATGGCCCACTAGCACAAGCGCAAAAGGCGTTATTGGCGCATAATCCCCATGACAGAGAAGGCCAGACGCAGGGGAGGCTCCATTGATCGTTCAACGACCCGTCGTTAAGAAGTCGCTCGCCGTGACCTTGATCCTGGCGATCGCGCTCAGCCTCCCCGGCAGCGCGGCCTGGTCCCAGACCTACAACGCGAGCGCCGCGCCCGGCGCGTCCGCCGCCGGCGCTCAAGCCGCCGCTTCCGTCACCGGGGCTCAGGCCGGAATCTCCGCCGTTCCCAATCTCGCCGTCAATTCGCTGAGCGCCCTGACGCCCTCCCCGATCTTGTCGGCTCCGGCCGTGACGCCTTCCGCCTTGGTCGCCGCGCCGGCGGCGAACGCATCCGTTATAGCCGCCGCGGCGAAGCCCGTGACCGCGCCCGTCGCCGCGCGCGCGGCCGCGCCGGCCGCCGCTCCGGCGGCGAACGCGTCCGCCGCGCCGGCGGCGAACGCATCCGTTATAGCCGCCCCTCTCGGCGCCCTCTCGCGCATCGCCGGCGAGTCGTCCGCCGAGGTCTCCGCCGTCGAGGTCGTCGCCATCGGCCGCATCTTCGACGGCTCCAAGGCCTCCGACTCCGCCGCCCGGGCCGTTCCTTCGTCGGACCTGAGCGGCCGCGGCGGGCGCACCTTCCGCTCCAGCGGTCTGAAGCCCTCCTTCGCCCCCGCCCCGGCCCCCGCGGCCGCCACCGCGACCCAGCAGCGGATGCTCGCCTCGCTTTACCAGGTCGCGTCGATCTTCGCCGAGCAGTACGCGCCCCTCGACATGAAGAAGGAGCGCTTCCAGCTCGATCTCAAGAGCGAATACGACAAGGCCAAGACGGCCATCCTGGCGAATCCGGCCATCACGACCCGCGAGTTCCAGGACCTCCTCGCGAAGCTGGTGGCGTCCATGCGCGACTACCACGTGAGCATCTCCTTCCACTCCACGGAGAGCTCCAAGCTTTACTTCCAGGTGGGCGGCGCCGAGGGCCGCTACTTCCTGACTCACATCGACCGGGAGAAGCTCTCGGCGGAGGCCTTCCCTTTCCAGATGGGCGACGAAGTCGTGGCCTTCAACGGCAAGCCGACGGCCGAGGCCGTGAAAGCCATCGCGGCGAAGATGACGGGCAACACGGCGGAGACGGACATGCGCATGGCCGAGATGTTCCTGACCAACCGCCGGCGCGCGCGCGGCGACAACGACATCCCCAAGGGGACCGCGGAGGTCGTCATCCGCAGCAAGGGCCAGTTCTATAAGGTAACGATGCCCTGGGACTACACCCCCGAGCTTTTGGCCCAGGACGTGCCTCTGCGCAACGCCGGCCTGCTGGAGCCGGAAGGCCTGATCGGCGGCGCCGCCGCCGCTCCCGCGAGCACCGGATTCATCAACTCGGTGGGCAAGGCCATCGTCGCCGCCGTCCATCCCCTCATCGACCTCTTCTCGAACATGCGCGCCGAAGCCTCCGACAATCCCTTCATGATCGGCGCCCGGAAGAGCTTCGTGCCCCGCCTGGGGAAGGTCCTCTGGCGCAGCGACGAGGACAGCCACTTCGACGCCTACATCTTCGAGACCAAGGACGGCCATAAGAAGGGCTACATCCGCATCGCGGCCTACGACGGCGACAACGCCGAGGTCCGGGAGTTCGCGAAGGTCATGGCGAAGTTCCAGGTCGAGACCGACGCCCTCGTCATCGACCAGGTCAGCAATCCCGGCGGCAGCGTCTTCTACTTATATGCCCTGGCCTCGCACCTGACGGATGTGCCGCTCGTCGCGCCCCGCCATCGCCTCATCATCGGTGAGGCCGAGGCGCATCAGTCCGCGGAGCTCCTGCTGAAGGTGATGCGCGACTCGAAGAAGTCGCCCGAAGCCAAGGAGAAGGAGCAGGAAAAGGCGAAGGCGAAGAAGGCGAAGAAGCTCAAACCCGGCGAGGAGGAGGAGGCGCCCAACGCCGGCGGCTATCCGATCACCGCGAAGTTCATGGCGCTGATGATCCAGTCGGCCCAGTTCATCCTCAAGTCGTTCAACGCGGGCCAGCGCTACACCGACCTGATCCACATCAGCGGCGTCGCCGACATCGATCCCGCGCCGAAGGCGGAGGAGCGCTACACCAAGCCCATCCTCCTGCTGACCAACGCGCTGGACTTCTCCGGCGGAGACTTCTTCCCCGCGATCATGCAGGACAACAAGCGCGCCACCATCCTCGGCGTGCGCACCGCCGGCGCGGGCGGCATCGTCAAGTCCTACTCGGTCAACCAGTTCGGCATCGACCACCTCTCGGCGACGGGCAGCCTGGCCGAGCGCGCCAACGGTCAGCCGATCGAGAACCTGGGCGTGACCCCGGAGATCCCCTACGAGATCACGGCCAAGGACCTGCGCACGGGCTTCGCCGAGTACCGCTGGAAGATCCTGAAGGCCCTGAACGGGATGCTGGAGTCCGCTTCGGCTCCTGCTCCGGCCGCGCCGCAGGGCGAAAAATAGGAGGCGCCGAGACAGGCGTCCACTAGGGGACCGCCTCGGCGCCTCACAGAACCCGCTCCGAACTCGTAACGCCGGGCGCAGCCTCGCGTCTCGACGGTGACAACCGCGACGACGCGCCCGATACTACGGAGTGCGAACG
>JAQTNG010000150.1 GCA_028714015.1 Elusimicrobiota bacterium
ATTGGAAGCGACCGAGGGCGAGCGGCGTCTCGATGCCCAGCGCGCGGCCAACGTGGACGGCCTTTTCCAGGTCCGACAGACCGGCCGACGCGGTGCCCTGGCTCGCTCCGGCGAGGGCTACTGCCTGCTCCACCGGCGCGCCGTCCTTGCCTCCCAGCACCCGCACAGCGAGGAAACGCTCGTCGCGGCCCAGGTCGTCCAGCTTCGCGGCCATGTTCCAGCGGGAAGCGACGGCGGAAAGGTACTGTTCCCACGCCTCCGATTCCGTGCCGAACGCGAGAATCGCGGCCATGGTACGGCCATTTCCGGACACCACGAGGAACACCTCGGAACGCTCCCCGGTCCCTCTCCAGACCACCGGCGCCGAGTCCGCAGGCGTCGAGCTCGCGAGCAGGAGCCGGCGAGCATCGAGCCCAGCGGCCAACTTCTGGACCTGCGACCGGCTCGCCACGGCTTCCCGGTTCCGTCCTTGCAGCTCGGGCAGGTAGAACCGATCCGGACGGCCCGTTTTTGGATCATTGCTCGGGATGATCCGAGACAACCGCACGAGAGCCCAGCGGAACGGATAGAGCCGTCCCTCCGAGTCCTCCAGCATTCCGGACGGCCCCCAGGCCAGCACCCCGCCGGCGGCGTCTCGCTTCTCGGGCTTGACGATGGACCAACCGCCACGCTCGCCAACGGCTGCGCCTCCGGTTCCGGTCGGATTCTTCCGGACCTTGCGAACCACAGCACCGGCGGCCCGCTTTGCCCCGCGGCCGGCCTTCGAGGCCATGCGCACCGCCTCGCGGACGATCAGCGCATCGGGAGACACGAGGGCGAGGGCGATGTCGTCGGGGTTGACCCGCTCGCCCACCTTGACGGCCACCCACTGGCGGGCGTGGTTCATGTACCGGCCACCCTTGGCGAGGGCGGCGGCGATCTTCTCGCGGCTCATCTTCGAGACGTTCACGGGGAAACCTCCAGGGATCCGCCATTCCTGGCGGCTTGTTCGCGCGCGGCCTGCACATCCTCGGGCGTCCGCGCGTTCCAGTAGCCGCCACCACCCAGGCGCACGGCTCGCCACATGATCCAGGCCCGGGCCGACGACACGCCGCAGGAGAGCAACGCCTCGCGGAACAGGGCGTCCGCTCGCTCCCTGCTGCACGGCTGGACCGTGTAGAGGTAGTCGTGCAGCACCGCGGCCCGGTTCGAGCGCGCCCAGGGCGGATAGATGCCCCAAAGAACGCGCGGAATCGAGGCCGCATCGCATCGGAAGCCCTTCGGAACGAAGATCGGGCACAGCTCCACGAGGCGGCCCTCGCTGGCGAGTTGTTCCGGGTCGCCTCCGTTCGTGGGCAAGTACCCCAACGAGGCGAGGAGTTCGACGCAAGGCCGATCCGTCCTCGATTCCTGGCCGGTGAGGTCGCGCACGTCGAGCGGGGAAAGCCAACGGCCGCCGCGGATCATGCCGCGGCCCGCTTCCCGAAGAGCCCCTGCATGAGCGCGACCCGGTTCGCCTCCCGCTGCTCGGCGCTCAAGCCGTCCCCGGCCGTCCTGGCGCGCTCCAGGTGCCGAACCCCCTCCGACCGCCTCGCCTGCTCCTGCGCCCGCTCCTTCGCCCTCCTGGCGGCCTCCTGGCCCTCCTTCGAGGCTTCCCACACCTTCGCGCAGACCACGGCGAACGCTCGCCAATCCCGAATCCTCCCTCCCCGGCTCTTCCTCCAGCCAGCGGCGGCGGCCGAATGGTAGGCTCTCGCGATGTCGTCGGCGTTCCAGTTCGGCCAAGTCGTCCGGCAATGGTCCGCCCACTCCTCCGGGCTCGGCTGGCTGCTGCTGCATGGTCCCCCCCCAGGCTCCGAAGAGCGCGCGCGGGCAGCCGTCCCGGCTGCCTGCTGTTGGTCGCGTTCGTTGCGTTCGTCGGGCGCATTGCTTCCCCCCTGCACCCCCCTTTCGCTCTCCTTCCCTGTTTCTTCCGTAGGAAGAACAACAGGGATTATACTGGAAGTGTCCGTTTGGGACATTTCCGGAAGTGTCCGTTTGGGACGCTTCGGAAGTGCCCGTTTGGGGCGTTTCGGAACCCCTCCAGGTTCGGGGCTCGGACCCTCTTCGAGGTGCGACCGAACGAGCGCGTCTAGTGCTCGGACGTTCACCACATAGGCCAGAGCGTTCCCAGGTGCGGCGACCCCACCGGCGCGCAGGTCGGCGACGATCCCCAACCCGGTCCAGAACCGGCGGGCGCGTTCCTGCTCCTTCCGGCCTAGTAGTGTCGCGTCGTACCACTCCCAGGCGGGACAAATCCAGGTATTGCCCTCTCCGGCCTGCCGTTGCCTCTCCAGGGCGTGGGACATCCACAGGGCCGCCACGGCGTCCGATCCCGGAATCCTGCCCAGGATGGGGAGGAAGGAGATAGGCCGCGCCCACAGGTCCAGAATGGAGAAGAGGGGGCGCCGTGGCCGTCGTGCTGCTCGCGTCATGCTGAAACCTCGCCGCCCAGGGCGGACAGAATGGCGGAATGGCGGAATCCGCCCTTCCGGAGTTTGGGGAAGCCGGCCGCATCGAAGCGGCGGCGGATAATGGACCAGAGGCCGCGGACATCCAAGCGGGTCCAGCGGATCCGCTGCGCTCCTCCGCTCCGGTGCCCGACGAAGAGGGCGCGCAACCCTTCGGCCTCTGGCCTGACGGCCACCCAGGAGCGCAGGGCGTCGGCGATCTCGGGCAGGGCTACCACGGGCGCCGCGCGCCGCGGAAGGGACAGGCGACCCGAGGACGGGTCGAAGCTGGACACGTCCAGGGCGGCAGCATCCACGAGAGGGATTCCCCACCCGACGACGAGCCACAAGACGGCCCGGTCTCTGGCGTCTCGCCACTCCTGGCCGTCCACGCGCGCCACGAAGGCCCGCGCGGCCCGCATCGAGAGCGCATCCGCCGGCGGCCTATCGGCCTCGGCGCGGCGCCGCGGGAACTGCGGAATCCACGTCGCGGCGCCGGCAGCGTAGAGCAGGCGGAAAGCCTGTAGAACGGCCATCCGTCGAGCCTTGAGCGTTCGAGGACCGTTCCCGCGGATCTCGTGGAGCCACGTCTCCCAGGCCACGAGGCGGGCCGTTCCTTCGGCCTGCGGCATCCTGGCGACATGGAGAACGGCGTCGAGCGGGTCGGGGATCTCAAGCCAGCGGCACAGCCACGAGAGGCCGTCGGAGTAGACGGCGCGCGTTCGGTCGCTGAACGACTGAGCCCACACCGTCCAGGCGTTCCGCAATCCGGCGTCACCCTCGAACGGATTCCCGCCGGACAGGTGCAGCCCTGGCAGCATGGACGAAAGAGCGGCACCTCCAGGCGCCGCCCCTTCGCTCGCGATGTAGTCCGGGACGCTCACCCGCGCGGCCTCAAGAAGCGGCGCTGCAAGGCTTCGAGGGCGAGTTTTCCGCCTTCGGCGATCAACGGCCCATGATCCCGCAAGAGCTGTTCGATGGCGTCGGTTCTGGCCTTCGGCCGTCGGCTCGTCGGCTCGTCCTCGTCGTCCTCGTCGTCTCCGAAATCTCCGGACAGAATTTGCCGTATTAGCTCCTCGAACCCCTCTAATCCTGGCTTCAAGCCAGATTCGGACAAAATCTGTTCGAGTTGTTCGCTTTCCTTTTCGGAAAGCGAAACAGACCAGACGACCGCGACCGGCCGCCCCGTCATCCCTGCGGATCCTTGCTCGCGGCGGGCATCTCGCCGGCCTCGGGATCCTCGCTTCCGAACGCACGGAAGGGGACGCCGTGGGCCTGCGAAAGCACCTCGACAATGCGCTCCATGGCTCCGGCCGTGCGCTCGGCGGCTTCCGCTTGACGCATTGCCGATTCGGCTAGTACCGTTGGAATCGGAATGTATTCCGACCCCTCCTCGGTTTCGACCTCGAAGAGCGAAAACGGGTCCGGGTTGACCTTTTCGGCGCGTCCCTCGGAATTGATTTTCTGCGGAAGTGGCTTATTCATGAAGAAAATATCCCTTTCGTGTATTATATAGAGGGAAAGCCCATTTTCCCCCATTTTATCGGCCTCCCAGGGCGAAAGCCCTTGCAAGCCGACTTCGGGGAAGATAGCTTGTTGGTGTGAAATCCACAAGGGAAAAGCTCTTCAAGGTCGAGCAGACCGGGGAACAGATTGGCAGGCTTGCCCGCCAATACTGGCAGGATATGGCGGACCTCGTTTCGCTGACTCCTCCCGAGCTGTTCGCGTTCGTCCAGGCGATCCCATACCGCCGCGACCCTCCCGGCGTCGAGCTGGTGCAACGCCCGCTCTTCCTGCGCATGGAGGCGGCGCGCGGTGCGGACTGCGACGACCGCGCGACGGCCGTCGCGGCTTGGGCCATCGCTTCGCGCTATCCCTGGCGCGTCGTGGCCGTTTCGCGTCGGCCCGATCTTCGCTTGCATCACGTGTTCACCGAGGTGAAGCTCGGCGACACGTGGGTTCCCATCGACCCGACCTATCCCACAAGCAGCTACGGACGCCCGGAAAACTGGAGCGCCCGCAAAACCCTAGCGGAGGGCTGAAAAATGGCCGTTCTCGAAACTCTCGAAGGTGACACCATGGAGCCGGAAATCCTGAACGCCGGCGCGTTCGGCGCCAACATGGACCGCGCGTCCTTGAAGGAGTGGGAACCGACCATGGCCGACGTTCTGAACCGCAAGCCCAGGCGGCCGGCGCTCACGTCCGGCATTCCGGCGAAGCTGCGCGCCGCTGCGGCCAACAAGGGAACCGCCACCCGTCGCCCCGTCCGCCGGATCCCGGCTCGCGGCGCCGCCGGCGCGCGTCCTTGGGGCCAGTCCTCGGGCCGCTTCGTCATGGTCGGCGACGAGTTCGACCCGGAAAGCCTGGAAGGCTGGTTGACCGATCTCAAGAAGGGAACGGCGAAGACTTTCCGTGCTGTCGGTTCGGCGGGTTCGGCCATCGTGCGCCCCGTCGCCTCGGTCGGCCTGAACGTCCTTCGCTCCACCGCGAATCCCGTCGGAACGCTGGTCGGAACGACCATCGGTTCCGCGTTCGGAACGACGCAGATGGGAGCCGGAACCCAGGGAATGCTCGGGAACATGGCGTCCATGTTCGGGAGCGGCGGCGGAAGCACCGCCACCGCTCCCGACGGAACGCCCGCGGCCATGCCTGCTACCGGCGGCGGAATCCCCCCGATCTACTTGATCGGCGGCGGCGCTCTCCTGCTGGTCCTCCTCCTGCGGAAGTAGGGGCAGGCCGTGAACGTCTTCGTCGGCGAACCCATGAGCGAAGAGGAGAAGCGAGGCCGCCAAGCTGCGGCCGCCGCTGCTGGCGCTGCCGCTTCTGCTGCGGCCAAGTCGGCCGCGGCTGCTGCCCAGGAGCGCGCCGCGGCTGCGGGTCGCGCCCAGGGAATGGCCGCCGGAGAGGCCGCCCGAGCGGCTTCCGCCGCTGCCACGGCCGCGGGACGGATTCCCGCCGCTCCGTCCTCCTCGTTCCCGAAATGGCTCCTTCCCGTCGGCCTCGTCGTGGTCGGCGGCTTCCTCTTCATGCGTGGAGGGTCGCAGAATGCCAAGACTCGCGGATAAGATCAAGGCCGAGGCCATCGCCGGCGGCCTTGGCGAAATGTTCGGGCGAAAGCCCATGGTCTACGAGTCCGGCGGCCGAATGGTCGTCGGATGGAAGGACACCGACGTTCCGACCGTCTCGGCGATGGTGGAACGGAATTTCAAGCGGCTTGCAGACCAGCCCCCCGGGCCGGTGCAGGTTGACTTCGCGCCCGTGCTGGTGCCCGTTGCGGTCAAGCTCTACGGGACAAAGGGTCTTCTCGTGTCTGGCGGTCTAATCGCCTTGGGAGTCGTGGGCGGCTACATGCTCGCGAAGAGCAAGTGAGCACCGCCCCAGCCGTGCGCACGATCCCGGCGGGAACTCCCGTCGTGGTGCAGACGCAAGAGGCGCCGACGCTTCTCGCGCGCATCCTTCCGCCCCTGGCATGGGCGGCCGTTGGCTTCGCCGTCGGCTACTACCAGGGGAACCAGTCCGGAAAGAGGAAGGGGGCCACCCATGGCGGCACTGTCTGACGCGATCGGCTTTTCCAAGGCCGTGGCAGCCCTGCGCGATTCGCTCAAGAAGACGGACGCGAACATCTTCGGCAAGTGGAAAGACGACCAGTTCCGGCAATACCTCATCATGTACATGGCGACCGCCAAGCAGTACGGCGCCGGCGTGTCCATGAATCCGCTACCCGGTCGCCCGTCGTTCTCCGCGTTCGTCGCGGCCATGCAAAACGGCCTTGGAGCCCCCACGGAGACGGCAAAGCGTTTCCTCGCGGGAATCATCCGCCTCTATGCCGCCGGCGCGATCTCGTTCGAGGTCTTTTCGCCGGCCCTCACGGAAACGCGAGTCGCGCAGGAGAAGGCCGCCGCCGCAGCCGATCCGGGCATCCTCGACCGCCTAACGTCGGCCGGCAAGACGGCCGGCGCGTTCGTTGAGTATGCGCCTTGGATCCTCGGCGGAACCGCGGCCGTGGTCCTCGTGTTCGTCGCGTGGCCCTATCTCCAGGCCGCCCGCGCGCCCGCCAAGGCCGCGAACCGCTTCGCATGAGCCGGGCCGCTATCAAGCGCGCCGAGCGGATCCGCGCCGCCTTCCAGGGCGAAGGCGTGGATTCTGCGAAGCCGGTCCGGAAGCCTGCCCCGCTGGTCCTCGTGGCCCTCGGGCGAGCTGTCGCCATCGAGTACGAGTCGGACAAGCTGAACGGCGGTGGAGACGGCACGAAAGCCACCTACCGCCACGAGTTCGCGCCCGGCGACGTGCTCGCGACCGACCAGGACGGCCGGACGCTCTACGTTCTCGGTCCACGGCTGCGCGTGAACTCGCGCGGGATTGTGGATTGATTCCGGGCAGTGTTGATAGATTTTCCCTCGATTGTGGATAGATCGGGGATAACCTATTGAAAAGAGGTTGACAGTGCCGAAAACGGAAAGTATTCTCCTCCTGAACCCAGGGCCGCGCGCCCGAATCATCATCCCAACGAACAAGGGGCAGCAGATGGCCACGAAGAAGAAGGGCAGCAAGAAGGGCAAGATGCCGAAGGCGCTCCGCGAATACTGGGCGAAGATGCGCGAGAACCCCAAGAAGAAGCGCAAGGCCAAGAAGCACCACAAGCCCCGCAAGAATCCCACCCCGGCGCGCCGCACGGCTCGCAAGGCCGGCGGGTTCATCAAGTCCGCCGGAAAGCAGACCATGCCCCTCCTCGTCGATGCCGGCTTGGGCCTGCTCGGCTACGGCGCCGCCCGCATGATCGCGAATCAGGCGGCCCGCATGTTCCCCCGCAAGCCCACCGACACGAAGGACCCGTTCGTCCTGCGCATGGTCGGCGTGGTCCAGTTCGCCGCCGGCGCCTTCCTGGCGATCAAGGTTCCCAAGGCCCGCGGGGTCGGCCTCGGCCTCTGCATCGCCGGACTTCAGGACGGAATCCGCCGGAACGTCCCCGTCCTCGCGCCGTACCTCGGCAGCGACGACGAGACGATGCTCGCCTACCAGCCCATCGAGGCGCCCGTCGATCTGAACGGCGACTACTACATGTCCGCCCCGGTGGACATGGGAGCCGACGACAATTTCCTCGCCGCCCCCGTCGATCTCGACGGCGACGAGTCCGAACGCTACGGCTACTGATCCAGTAGCCGGGCCTCCACCCCCTCCACCTCTCGAACGGAGTTCCTGAAATGGCCGAACAGCTCAACCCCACCGCCCGCGTGAACCGCGTCGTCCCCGGCAGCGCCCAGGCGACCATCGCCCGCCTCGGAGCCGGAACCTTCGGTCCCGGCGCGCAGGTCATGGCCGACTACCTCTTCGACACCGTGACGCTCGCGACCGGCATGCAGTCCCTCGACTTCTTCTCGGTGCCCCTGGGCGGCGCGAAGACCGTCGCGGATACGAACCTGTCCCTTCCGGGCCAGCTTCCCCGCGGGCAGGCGTTCGAAGTCCACTACGTGAACTGCCGTCTTCTGCGCGGTTCCGTCGTGGCCTCGACCGCGGCGCAGGCGGCCTTCGCCGACCTGCTCGCCGGCTCGTTCTGGCGCCACTTCTTCCCCGGCTCGGACTTCTGGCTCCGCCACAGCGGCGCCGAGTTCCTGCCCCGGACCTCGCTCTCCTACGAGATCGCGGCCGGCGACATCTCCTCGAACTTCGTCTTCGTCAACGAGCTGGGCGTCTCCATCAAGGAGATTCCGCAGGTAATCGGCGAACAGGTGTCCTTCGGCCTGAACGTGGCGGTCCCCGCCGGCGTGGCCGCGGCCCTGAACGGCGCGAAGCTCCAGGTCTCGTACCGGACGAACCTCGTCAAGCGCACGTGATCCGACCCGGCCGGCGCAGCCTCCGCGCCGGCCACCTGGGGAGCCCGCAAGGGCTCGCCCGTCGGCTAAGAAACCCACCAGACCACGCGGTCCGGTGCCTGTGCAAGTCAGGAGAGTCGTACTTTCACCATGAAACCGCCCGAGGAAAGGGAACCACATGGCCGCCGATACCTTCTTGGAACAGATCGAAACCGAGCTGCGCACCATCACGCGGCAGCAGCGCGGGAAGTTCCGCCGGACCTACGCCGGAAACTGCGTCGTCGCCGGCGGCGGATCGAACGCCGTGGAAATCCAGATCGACGGCGACGGCGATTTCCTCGCCGAGCACCTGTCGGGCATCTGCGCCGGTCCCTGCGATGCCAACGGACGCCCCCAGGCGGCCCCCGTGTCCGCCTTCGGCGGCGCCACGGCTA
>JAQTNG010000151.1 GCA_028714015.1 Elusimicrobiota bacterium
CACTGCGAGATCGGAATGCGGCCCTTCAGCAGGCGGCCCAGGCCGCCCGTCGGGTTCTCGCCGACGAGCTGGACCATGCTGGCCAGGGTCGGAGGATTGACGCCGAGCACGTAGCTCAGGTCGTTGCGGCACATGGGATCCATATGCACGATGACGACCTTGCGATTCTGGCTGCCGGCCCAGGCGAGCGCCAGGTTGAGGCAGGTCGTGGTCTTCCCGACGCCTTCCTTCGGGCCAGTGAACACGACGACCCGCCCCGGCTCCCTGAGGGAGGTCGGGGCGGCGGTCGCCGAATCCGGGCGGGGAGTGTCAGCCACGGTCGATATCCACCCTCATTTCACGATCTCCATGGTGATGAAGAGGAAGAGCGACTTCTGCTCCTCGATGACCGTCGTCGTCGTGAAGAGCAGCCCCAGGATCGGGATGCTGCCGATGAAGGGAATCTTGGTCTTGGCCACGTTTTTGGTGCTGGACTTCAGGCCGCCGATGACGAGCGTCTCGCCGCTCTTGATTTCGACGGCCGTCTGGATCTGACGCGTGACGATCGACGGCACGGTCGTATTGCCGACCTGGACGGGCTTGGAAAAGTCGACGTTGGACACCTCGAGCTGCAGCTCGGCGCGGATCGTGTCTTTCTTGTTCGGGTTGATGACGGGAACGATGTTAAGGATCACGCCGAATTTCTTGAAGTCGGCCGTGACCGTGCCGTTGCCGTTCGCCGAAGGGTAGGGGATCTCGCCGCCGACGACGAAATTGGCCTGAGATTGGGCTTGAACCACCACTTTGGGATGCGAGAGGAGCTGGGCCTTGCCTTCGGTTTCGAGCATTTTGAGCTGGGTCTGGAGCTGCGTCTGACGGGCGAAGTCGCCGAGACGGTAGATGCCCGGGATCGTCTTCTCGGCGAAGCTGATGCCGGCCGCGAACGGAGTCCACGAAAACCCGATGTCCCGCTGCACGGAACCCGAGATCTCGACGATGTCCGCCGAGACGGCGATCAGCGAGTCCTCCGGCTGGGCCGAAGCCCTAACCGCAAGCGCGCAAACGAGTGCTGCCGCCGTCCACAGTTGTCGATTCATGGTGTCGAGACTTCGTGCCGTCAGTTCAGTCTTGCTATCGGAAAAGCTTCCGGAAACTGGCCATCTCCATCGGGTGCATCTCGGCATCGCCGAGTCCGCGCATGATCACCGTCGTGTCGCCCTGCTTGATGGCCAGGGCCAGGTACTGCGCTTCGTTCGGGTTGAGAGCGAGGCTGACGGAAGCCTTCTCGGAGAACGCGGCCGTCTTGTCTTCCTTATCCCCCAGGTTCTTGAATTGGCGGGCGTTCATGCCCTGTCCGAGGTTGGTGCCGACCGCGATGACGAGCACGTTCTGCAGGATCGTCGCGGTGACCTTTTCCTTGCGGCCGTCGTTCATGAGGGCGTCGAAAGTGACGAGCACGTCCACGCGGTCGCCGGGCTTGATCAGGATCTTCATCTCCTGGTCGATCGGAAGGATCGCGCCGCGGTAGCCGGGCGGGATCTTGACGCTGAGGCCGGACTCGGGCGAGAGCGAGATCAGCGACGACTGCGTCAGCTGGTTGCCCTTCGGCACGCGGTTGCGCGTAACCAGGTTGACGATGAGCTTCATGTCGCCCTGAGTCTTGATCTCGAAGGAGTCCTGCTGCATGAATTTGCGCGGAACCTCGAGAACCTCGACCATGTCTTCCTTAAGGACCGTACGCTCCGGGATGTCGACCCGGGCGGAAAGAACCTTGGCGGTCTCGTAGGCGCCGCGAAGGGCGCTCTCCTTGCTGCTGAGCACCATCAAATAGAACACGGCGGCGCCCATCGCGAGGAGCATCGGGACCAGCACGCCTTTCTTTTCCATGGTGTTTCGTTTCCTATTTCTTGAGCGGCGACTCGATCGGCATCCTGACGACCGCCTGGAGCAATCTCATGCCCGTGCCTTTCGGCTTGGCGAGAATCATGCTGCTGATCGGGAAGATGAGCTTGATGTTGTTGCTTCCGGTGATGATCAGGTCAAAATTGTCCTGAAGCGACTGCGGATCCGTCAGGGTCTTTTCCGTCCCGCAGGAGACCGTCGCCGATTGGATGATCGTTTTCATGATTTCGTTGAGCTTGCCGCAGCCGTGTCCCGGAGGCGACGTCGTCGTCATGCCGCCGATGCGAGCCACTTCATATGTCGCGTGATTCAGAAGAATCAACTGGAACGAAACGTATCCGATCTCCATGATCGTGAAGATGATCGTCAAAAACACGGGCAGGATCAGCAGCATTTCGACTACGACCTGACCCGCACTTCCGCCCTTTTTCATACCGTCCCTTTTCACCTCATTCTCCCTTCCCGTTCCGTCCCGGGCCCCTTTCGGGACCCGGGACGATCCGGGCGACTCTTCAGGGCGGGCTGCCGCCGCCCATCTGGCCGGCGGCGCCGGTGATCATCTGCTGAATGTTGTTGAACAGCGTCGGCATGAACTTCTTGAGCATCGCGCCCGAAACGAGCACGACGCCGACGACGACCGTGAGCATCAAGAGATACTCGACCGTGTTCTGACCGCGGCGATTCGACGTCTTCGCCTTGAGCCACGACCCCACCTGAGACAGTTTCATGAGCATGTATTCTCCCCTTCCAGGAATTCCGTCAACTCTATTTTGGATACGTGGACAAGATCTTCACGCCCGCGATCGTGAACAGCCTCTTCAGCTGCCCCTGGAGGAACCCGTACATCCCCGCGAAGACCGTGACCAAAGCCACCGTCGTGAGCAGGTACTCGATGGCCGTTTGGCCATTCCTTCCTCTTACGATCCGACGTAAAGAACGTGTCTTCATCCGTTCTGAGTGTAACAGCCGACCCATAGCGTGTCAATACGTTGGCCATTAAAAAACCATTAAAACTTCAACTTGACCGAGATCTGATCGACCGTGCCGAGCGCGCCCATGGGAACGAAGGCGTAGTCCAGCGAAACGCCGTAGCCGAAGGCCTGGGACGTGTACATGCCGAAGCCGAAGGAAAGGTTGCTGGCGCGGTCCAGCTTCAGAGACTTCAACGTCCCGTCGGAGCTCTGGCCGAGCGAGTCGCTGTTGCGGTAGCCGAGGCGGAAGGACAGCTGGCCGACGTCGAGGTACTCCTCGGGGAGCTGGAACTCGCCGCCCACGCCGATGCGCGCGCCGCTGTCCGAGGCCTTGCTGAGCTCGAGTCCCACGGTCACGAAGTCGCCGAGCCGGACGCCGGCGCCGGCGCGGGTGATCCGCGCGACGTTGCCCGCGCCTGAGCCGAAATTCTGCAGCGCGAAGCCGAGCGACAAAGTCGGGTTCGGCTTCAGGATCGCGCCGACATCGCCGACGACCGTGTCCTTGACCGCGCCGGCGATGTCCTCGTGCACGACGCGCAGGGCGCCGCCGAGGAACAGCTTCTCGTACCAAAAGGATCGGGCGAGGCCGATCGACATCAAGCCGTCCCGCACCCCGACCTCGGTGCTGGGCTGGGGCACGCCGTTGGCGTCGCGAACGTCGAAGCCGCTGACGCTGATGTAAGAAAGGTTCGCGCCCCAGGTCGTGCGGCCCATCGGGTGCGCGTAGCCGAGATAAAGAGGCGAGTCCACGCCCTGGATGTAGCGCAGATAGGAGAAGCCGAGCTCGCGCTGCTGGGTCACGGCGAGGCCGGCCGGATTCCAGGCCATCGCGTCGGAGCCCTCGGCGAGCGCCACGTACGCCCCGCCCAAGGCCATCGCGCGGGCCGAGCCCTGACCGATCTTCAGGAAGTTGGCGCCGCTGGTGCCGGTGTTCGAATCGGCGGCGCGCGCGGAGACGGCCGCGAGCAGGGTCGCCAAAGACAGGACGACGAGGGAGATCGTTCTCACTGGATCAGCACCTTTTTGATCGTCTGGAGGATGTTCTTCCCGCCCTCGGTCTCCTCGACCCGGATCACCGCGAAATAGAGGCCCCGAGCGACCTTGTTGCCGGCCTGGTTGATCTTGCTCCAGACGTAGGTCACCGGGCCGGCCTGGAAGGCGGGCGGGACCTCTCCGAAATTCTTGTCCAGGACGACCTCGCCGGACATCGTGTGAAGCTTCAGCTTCACGATCGCGCGGAAGGGCGGGTAGATCTGGAAGGTCGTCGAATCGCCCGTGACCGGGTTCGGGTAGTTGAAGCTGTTGTTGATGAAGTCCTCATTCGGCGTCAACGAACCGTTGCGCACCAGCGGGATCTCGTCGATCAAGCGATCGAGCGACAGCGCCGCGGGATTAAGGACATTGCCGGTGTTGTCGTCGATGGCGGCCATGTCGGTCGAGCCCACGATCTTGAACTTATAAGAGCCGTCCTTGAGCAAAGAGAACTTGAAGTCCGTTCCGTCCCAGGCATCGTTGATCTGAGTGCGGGCCGGGCGCACGCCGACGATGCGCTTGATCATCGACTGCGCCTCGGGCGGCGTGGGATTGCCGGCGAGGTCGAACACCGTGCCGGATTTATAGATCTTGATCGCGACCTTCATGGTCTCCGACACCTGATACGAGAGGACGGCGGGCCCGGAGTCGAGACGCAAAGGCGTGATCGCGAGGTCGAAGATGCGCAGCGGGTCGAAGGCGATGGTCAGCTGCGCCGTGGCCCCGGAGGACAAGACCGAGGCCACATCCTCGGCCACGGCGCGCACCAGATAGAAGCCGGACGGCGGGAAGTTGCCGATATCGTTGCGGCCGTCCCAGACGTCCGTCTGGAGCAGTCCGGAGGGACGCACGGCGCCGGCGACGATCGTGCGCACGACCGACGGAGGAATGTTCGTATTAAGGATCTGGATCGTCACCGACGACTGCCGGGTCAGCGCGTAATTGATCGTGAACGGATGCAAAGTGATCGTGTTGCTCGAGTTGAAGAGCTGCGGCGAGTCGGGCAGCACGTTGAACTGAGTGAAGATGATCGAGCCGCGGGCCACGGTGATGTTGCCGAACACCTTGTCCGCCGCGAAATACTTGGGCGTGGTCGTGGACTGGGCGGTGAGCGTGTAGATGTAGTTCCCGTCCGGAACGAACAGGCCGTTCACGTCGCGGCCGTCCCAGAACTCCGAGATCTTGAGACGGCCGGGGCGAAGGCCGCGGAAGGTCACGATGGGCTGGGCCTGGCCGCCGGTCGGCGTCAGGATCGACGCGCTCGTGCAGGCCGCCGGCGGGGCCTGCGCCGCGCAGGGAGGCCACGCGGCGGTGCTGTTGACGATGGTCGATCCCGGAGGATAGATGTTCCAGGCGACGAACATCGGCTGAGTGAGCTGATAGTTGAGGACGACGTTGTCCGAAGCGCCGGACAGCAGCGGCGTGACCGCGACGTCGGTCACCCTGAAAAGATCGACCGGGAACATCGCCGTCGTCGTGGACACTTTGCCGGGCTGAGCGGGGTCGATCGCCGTCAACTGAACGAGATAGGTGCCCGAGGAGACCACGTTGCCGGCGTCGTTGGTGCCGTCCGACCAGACCTCGGTATTCGTGAAGGCGCCCGGCCGGGTTTCCTGATTGACGAGCGTCTTGACCACAGTGCTGCCGTCGTTCGCGTTGAAGATCTTCATCGACACGATCGCGTCGCGGGTCAGCGTATAGCGGAAGGTGAACGGATTGATGCCGGCCACCGCGGGGCTGGAGCCGACCACGGTCGAGGTCGGTGAAATCTGGGTGATGCCGACGAGCCCGCGGAGGACCGGGATGAAGCCGACCTTGGCGATCGAGGTCCACACGCGCCGATCGACGAGGCCGTTGAGGCCGTTGCGGTACAGGGCGCCGCGCTGGGAAGGCAGGGCGGCGTAGATCACGAAGACGTAGTCGCCGTCCTCGACGAGATTCCCCGAGACGTCGCGGCCGTCCCAGAAGCTGATGACCTGGGAGCGCAGCGTTTTGACCTCGGCGATCGACTTGACGGGCGCCACGATCGGGTTGCCGCAGGCGCCAAGGGTGGCGCCGAACTTCTTGACGGGCGCGATCGGTTCGGCGGCACCGGGATCGCCCACCGGGAAAGACACCTCGTTGAGCGTGGTGTTGGATCCGCTCGGGCAGAACTGCGTTCCGGGCGGGTAGATGTCGATGTAGACCGTGGCCGCCTCGGTCAGAAGGTAGGACATCACGGCCAGGGAGGTCGAGCCGCCCGTCAACGGCTGAATGCGGATGTCGGTGATCTGCAGGGGATCGATCGCCACCTGGCGCGTGGTCGCCTGGGAGATGTCCCCGTAATTGTCGGCGCCGACGCCGGTGAATTTAGTGAACTGGTCGACGCTGTTGGCCTGGAACACCGAGAGATAGTTGCCGGCCGGCAGGACGTTGCCGTTTTCGTCGCGGCCGTCCCACGAGTCGCCGTTGAGCAAGGTGCCCTGGGGCGTGCCTTCGCCGACCTTGGGAAGACCGGGCACCACCCGGCGAAGGGTGCCGTAGGGGGGCAGCGCGTCGTTGATCGAGACGTACATCGTCGCGTCCTTCGACAGGCGGTACGTGAAGTTGTAAGGCTGGGCCGCGACGCCGGTGATCTGGCCGACGACGGTCGGCGAGGAGCGGACGACATGGACGTTCGTCACGTCGACGGCGATCGGCTTCTGCGACACCGGGGCGCCGTTGCTGTCGAGCGCCGCGCCGGACGGATAAGCGCGCGTCGCCGTGATCGCGATGTTGCCGCTGGCGCCGACCTGGTTGGTCTTGACCGAGACGCGGAAGCCGTACTGGCCGTTGGTCTTGCCGAACTCGCCCTGAATGTTGGCCGAGCCGTCCCACATCACGCAGGCGCCGTTGACGCCGTCGTTCGGGACCGTGTTCGGAAGGGTGCCGCCCGCGGAGCCCGGGGCGTCGATGAAGAAGGTGCGCAGGGGCGGGGTCGAGGCCGGATCGAGGGGGTTCGAGCCGTCCTGGAACTTGAACAGCTCGAAGCTGATCTCGTCGAGGGCGACGCTGCCCGCGGAGCTGTTGGCGACGCCGATCTGGGTGCACATGAAAACGCGGTCGTTGCAGTAGTTGTGGCCGACCGTCCCGGTCGGCAGGGGCACGCCGCTCGTGTTCGCCGCGGCGGTCGGCGGGCTCACGTTGCAGCGATTCGTGCCGTTCGCCTCGAACTCGATGTGGGGCTCGTTGGAGATGTCGCCCGCGAGCGGCCCGAAGGGAGCCGCGCCGGTCTGCAGCGGGCACAGGAACAGGAACGGCCCCGCGCCGAAAACCTGGCAGTTGACGAGGTTGCCGGCCACGATCTGGGGCGCGACGAACGCGGTGTTGATGAAAACCTGGACCGACTGCGCCGCGGCGCGCGACGGAGAGAGCGCGACGACGGCTGCGAGAGCGAAGGCCGCGCGCGTCAGGCTCGAGGTGCACCGGTGTTTGTTCATGTTGTGATTTTCTTTGGCGCGTCGCGTCGAAGTCAAAAGTGTACCGTACACGCGTTACCTGGTGATTAAAGGAATGTTAAAAGATGGCAAAGGGAATCCTGCGCCGCAGACGCAGGCGGAGCAGCGCGGGCTGGGAGCGCTCCGCCGACGGACCGACGAGCGCCCACATGCGACGGCCGTCCTTGCCCGGCAGCACCGCGAAGCCGATGGTCGCCGCGTCGGGAGAAGGATGATTTTCCTTCAGCGTGAAACGGCCGTTTTCCAGCGCGTAGATCATGATGCGGCGGGACTTCGTGTCATGCAGCCACAGCCGGCCGTCCACCCAGGCCAATGCGTTGGGCACCACGTCGTCCTCTATAGGGTAGGACTGGTAAGTCGCCTCGTCGGCGGCATGACGGTACAGCGCGCGGTTGGCCGCGTCGTAGGACCAGAGGGCAGAGCCGTCGAAGGCGAGGGCCGTCGGCGCCGGTCCCGGCGACGGGATCGCGGCGAGCACGGTCTCGGGGCGCGACGCATTCGCGCGAATCAGGCGCGCGCGAGCGGCATCGAGCGTCCACATCCGGCCGTCGCCGAACGCGAGCGCCATGGGACGGAACAGGCCTCCGGAGGGCACGGCGACTTCACGGACGGCGCGACGCGGGTCGACGGGATCGAGGGCGCTGAGGCGCCCCCCCCAGTCCGCGACCCAGAGCAAAATCCCGTCGGAGGCGAGCGCGGTCGGATTGAGCGCCGCGACGGGGGCCGTCGCTTCGGCCTCGTAGCGCCACTCCGCTCCCCAACGCCAGGCGGGAATGGAGAGCGCGATCAAGGCCGCGCCGGCCAGCGCCAATGCGGCGGCTCGAAGCCGCCGCGCGCGGACCGTCGTCGTTCGTCCGGCCTCGACGCTCGCCTGGGCCGAGACGGCCCGGTCGCGCTCCTCGCGCGACTCGATCATCTTCATGCGTTGAGCGACCTGCTCGGCGGCGACGGTCGTCTCGCGAATCTTGCCCGTGAGGTTGTCCGTGAACGTGAGATGGGACTTCTCCTTCTCCTGCAGCTCGGAGTGCCACGCCTCGCGCTCGCGCCGCAAGGTCTCTTCCCACTGCGCGAGCTCCTGGCGCTGGGCTTCCCAGGTCGAGCGCTCGCGGTCCCAGAGCTCGCGCCACTGCGCGCGCTCTTCTTCCCATAATTTCTGGAGATCCGTGAAATGGGCCTCGACCTCGTCGGTTTTCTTGAGGGCGCGGGCGCGCTCCTCCTCGACGCGGACGCGCTCATGGCGTTCGAGCAGGAGTTCGGCCAAGGTCTTCTCGAGGGCGTTTTTCGCCTCGGCGAGGCTGCCCTTGAGCGCGCTCACGGCCTGGTCCGCCTGGGCCGCCTCCTGCTGAC
>JAQTNG010000152.1 GCA_028714015.1 Elusimicrobiota bacterium
GCGGCGCCGGGCGTCAGCGCGGCGCGCGGTACCGGCCTCCGTCCCGCCGCCAGCCCGAAGGGCGCCGCGGCCGCCGCCGCGAAGCCGATGTTCGAGCCCGACGCAACGAGCAGGTGAGTGGCCCCCGCGTCGCGCACCGCCTTGGCGAGATCGTCGGACAAAGCGCCCGCGTCGCCGAGGGCGATGCCCGCCAGCAGGGCGGCCCGCTCCGGCGGCAGGCGGCGGCCGTAGGCGCCCTCGGCGGAGAGGCGCGCGCGCTGGGCCCAGGCCCACGGCAGGAAGCGCGCGGGGGCCGCGCCGGTCGAGACCCGGACTTCGCGCGCGTGGAGCACCCACGCGCAGCCCGCCGCCTCGAGCGCCCCCGCCTCGTCGAAGTCGCCGGGGTCGCGCGGCCGGCGCGGCGGCCGGAGCTTTCCCTCGACGACGGCCTCCCGGCCCTTTTCCAGATCATCGACCTCGCGCCCGCGCGGCAGCCAGACAAGCGCGCGCTGCACCCCCGTGGGCGAGGCGAACGCCAGCCGCGTGCGCCAGCCCCGGCGCGTCTGGCGCACCGGCGCGTCGAGCGCCCCCGAGACGCGCACGGGGCCCGCCGACGAGGCCTCCCGCCAACCGTCGTCGCGCGGGGGCGCCAGCGCCCCAGCGCGGCGCGCGATCAGGGCCGCCAAAGCGCCCGCGACCACGGCCCAGAACAGCGGACGGCGCAGTATACCCATCACTTCATACGACTGGCCCCCCCGAATTGTTCCCTCCCGGCGACTGTTTCCGGAAACAGTCGAAACTCAGCGGCGGTTCGCTTGTCATCTCGCCGCGGCGGGGTTATACTCCGGCCGCATGCTTCTTTACGGCATTCTCGCCGCCGCGCTGTCGCCGTGCGCTTCCGCGTACGCCGCGCCCTCGTTCGCGCCGCTCGAGAAGGTCCGGAGCTGGCCGGTCTACGACTCGCGCGCCTCGGGGGAGACGGACCTCGGCGATCTATGCCGTATGGCCCGCCTTCCCTGCGGCGTCGTCGCGGCGAAGGACGAGGCTCTCGAAGCACCCGCGGGGCCGATCGCCGGCCAGACCGTCGGGACGATCCTCGACCGCATACTCGCCGCGCATCCCGGCTACGCGGCGGAGATGCGCGACGGGGTGCTCGCCGTGCGCCGGCCCAAGGATCCCTGGGCCGCCGCCCTCGAGCGCCCGGTCCCGGAGAAGCATTACCCCGTCCAGTCGGCGCGCGTCGCGTCGCTGATGGTCCTGCGCGCGGCCGGCTGGCCGGACCCGGCGAACGCCGGGCTCGCCTCCCTGACCGGGGACGCGGAGGACGCCCGCTACCTGCGCGTCGAGGTCATGATCCACGCGGGCGCGAGCGCGCGCCGGGCGCTCGACGCGATCGCGCGCGGCGACGGGCGCATGCTGTGGCTCGCCGAGAGCGACGGCAAGTCGTGCGCCGACTTCCGCTTCCGGAACTGGCGCGCGCCCCAGCCGCTCGAAGCGTCTTCGGTGATCGTTTCCGTTTCCGGGCCGGGAAAAATTCCATAATAGCGGCATGAAAGCGGTATTGGCGGGCGGAACGGGCTTCATCGGCAGCGCGCTCATCGAGGCCCTGCTCGAGCGCGGAGACCAGGTCACTTTGCTCACGCGCGACCTCCCCGCCGCCCAGCGTCGATGGGACGGGAAGGTGGACGCGAAGCTCTGGAACGGCCGCGATCCGGGCCCCTGGGTGATGACCCTCGACGGCGCCGACGCCGCGATCAACCTCTCCGGCGAGAGCGTGGCCGGCGGGCGCTGGACCCCGGAACGCAAGCTCGCCCTGATCAAGAGCCGCGTCGACTCGACGCGCGCCCTCGTCGCCGCGATCGAGGCGGCGAAGGAGCGCCCGTTGGTCCTCGTCAACGCCTCGGCCGTCGGCTTTTACGGTATTCGCCCGGAAGGCGAATCGGCCGAGGACGCCCCGCGGGGCACGGATTTCCTCGCCGCGCTCTGCGGACAGTGGGAGCGCGACGCCCGCGAGGCGGAAAAGCTCGAGGTGCGCACGGTCATGGCCCGCTTCGGCGTGGTCCTCGGCACGAAGGGCGGCGCGCTGGCCAAGATGCTGCCCCCGTTCAAGCTCGGCGTGGGCGGCCCGCTCGGCGGCGGACGCCAGCCGTTTCCGTGGATCCACGTCGACGACGCCGTCGGGGCGATCCTCTTCGCCGTCGACAATGCGAAGCTCACCGGTCCCATGAACGTCACGGCGCCCGAGGCAAGAACGAACGCCGAGTTCACCAAGGCCCTCGGCCGCGCGCTCCATCGCCCGGTCTTCCTGCCCGCGCCCGCCTTCGCGCTGAGGCTGGCGCTCGGGGAGATGTCGTCGCTCCTGCTCGGAGGCCAGCGCGCGGCGCCGAGGAAGCTCCTCGAGGCCGGCTACGAGTTCCGGCATCCGGAGCTCGACGGCGCTCTCGCCTCGCTGCTCGGATAACGCGGGCCGCCGCATGGCCCGCCGCTTCAAGTGAGAAAGCATTTGGTAAAGTCCCCGCCATGAGCCCCCGCCTGGCCGTCGGCTTGATGTCCGGAACCTCCGCCGACGGCGTGACCGCGGCGCTCGTGGCCATCGGCTCGGGAAAAATCAGCGTCGTGCGCCATCGCACTTATCCCTACTCCGCCGCGCTCAAGAAGCGCGTCCTGGGCGCCCCCGGCCTCTCCGTGCCAGAGCTCTCGCGCCTGAACTTCGAGCTCGGCGAGTCCTTCGCCGCCGCCGCGCTCAAGATCGCCGGCCGCGCGCGGCCCTCGGTCATCGGCTCCCACGGCCAGACCGTCTGGCACGGCCCGGACGCGACGCCGCCGAACACGCTCCAGATCGCCGAGCCCGCCGTCATCGCCGAGCGCACGGGCGTGACGGTCGTCGCCGACTTCCGCCCGCGCGACATGGCCGCCGGGGGCCAGGGCGCGCCGCTCGTCCCCGCCTTCGACCTTTTCCTGTACGGCCGCGGGCCGCTGAAGGCCGTGGTCAACATCGGCGGCATATCGAACGCGAGCATTCTCGGCCAGGGGAAGATCCACGCGGCCTTCGACACCGGCCCCGGCAACGTCCTGATGGACGAAGCCGTGCGCCGCGTCACGAAGGGCCGCCGCGACTACGACGCCGGCGGCCGCCTCGCCGCTGCGGGAGCCGCGGATGAGGCGTTGGTAGGGCGGCTTCTTTCCAATCCGTACTTCCTCAAGGCCCCGCCGAAGTCCCTCGACCGCTCGACCTTCGGCCCGGCGCTGCTCGACCGCATCTATCCGCGCCTGACGGCCAAGAGCCTTCCGGACGCGCTCGCCACTTTGTGCGAGCTGACCGCGCGCTCGCTGTGGCTCGCCGTCCTCGAGAGCTCGCCCGGGCCGCTCTCGGAGGTCGCGATCTCCGGCGGCGGCGCGCTCAACGCTCACCTGATGCGCCGCCTGCGCGCGTTGTTTTCCCCCGCGCCCGTCGGAGTCACCGCCATGCCCGTCATGGCCAAGGAAGCCGCCTGCTTCGCCTGGCTCGCCTCGCGCGCCCTCGACGGGAAAACCAACAACGCGCCCTCCGCGACGGGCGCGCGCGGGCCCCGCATCCTTGGTAAAATAGTCCTCCCATGAAACTCCCCAAAAAGATCCTGACCGGAATGAAGTCGTATTCCCCTTTCTACCAGTCGGTCTGGAAGGCCTGCGCCGAGATTCCGAAGGGCCAGATCCGGACCTACGGCTGGATCGCGAAACGAATCGGGAAGCCGAAGTCCGCCCGCGCCGTCGGCATGGCGCTCGGCAAGAACCCGTTCGCCCCGATCGTGCCCTGCCACCGCGTCGTCGGCGCCGACGGGCGACTGACCGGCTATTCCGGCCCCGGCGGCATCGCTCAGAAGAGGCGCCTGCTCAAGGCCGAAGGCGTTCCGCTGCCTTAGACGCCATGGGGCTTCCCGTCTGCGCCGTGGACGCCTTCGCGGACAAGCCCTTCACCGGCAATCCCGCCGCGGTCGTGTTCCTCGACGGGCCGCGGGACGATGCCTGGCGGCAAAGCGTCGCCGCCGAGTTCAACCTGTCGGAGACCGCCTTCGTCGAGCCGTCGCAGAACGGATTTCGCCTGCGCTGGTTCACGCCGACCGTCGAGGTTTCCCTGTGCGGCCACGCGACGTTGGCGGCGGCGCACGCGCTGTGGGAGACCGGCCGGCTCGACGCGGCCGCGCCCGCGCGTTTTGAGACCAAGAGCGGGATATTGACCGCGCGCCGCGACGGCGACTGGATCGTCCTCGACCTGCCGTCGCTTCCCGTGACGCCGGCCAAGCCGCCGCCCGGTCTGCTCGCGGCCTTGGCCGACACCCCCCTCGCCTTCCTCGAAAACGACGGGGCGTACCTGCTCGAGATGGATTCCGAGGAGACCGTGCGCCGCGCCGCGCCGAACCTCGCGATCTGGTCGGCGCTGACGAAAAAGGGCCTCATACTGACGGCCGGCGCCCGCCGCGCGACCTGCGATTTCGTCTCGCGCTGCTTCTTCCCCTCCGACGGCATACCCGAGGATCCCGTGACGGGCTCCGCCCACTGCTCTTTGGGGCCGTACTGGTCGCAACGTCTTAATAAACCCGTGCTCACCGCCTTTCAGGCGTCCAAGCGCGGCGGCTTCCTGCTTGTCCGGCCCAAGGGCGCCCGGGTCGAAATCGGCGGCCGCGCCGTCACGGCGTGGACCGGGGGCCTCGCGTGAAGGCCGCGGCCTTCGTCCTGTCGATTCTCACCCTCAACGTGGCCGGCCCCCGGCGCGTGCACCAGAGCTGGCAGAGCCGGCGCGAGGCGCTGAGGGCCGAGCTCAAGGCCGAGAGCCCCGACGCCGCCGCGTTCCAGGAGGTCTGGCGGGGCGAGGCCGCCGACGCGCTGGCCGCCGCCGCCGGTCATCCGTACCGCGCGCACGAGCCCGCGCTCGGCCTCGCGGTGACGAGCCGCAAGCGCATCGTCGACCGCTCCGCGCTCGACCTCGGCGGCGGTTGCGGCATCCTGCGGGCGGGAATCGACCTCGACGGAACGACCGCCGACGTCTATTCCGCCCGGCTCGAGCCGAGGCCGGGAGCCGCGCGACGGCTCGGCCGGCTCCTGTCGGCGGCCGAGTTCGTCCGCGCCCAGTCCAAGGCGCGCCCATTCGTCCTCCTCGGGGATCTCGCGGTCTCCTCCGACGACAGGGATGCGGCGCTTTTCCTGGACCTCGTCGGGGCGCGGGACCTGTGCGTTTCGCACGGCGACGAGATGTGCGGCCGCACGCACGAAGATCGCCGCGTCGACTACGCCTTGATCCCCTATTCGTCGCGCCCGCCGCGCGAGATCGCGCGCACCGCCTTCACCGGAACCCTCGAGGACAACGACGAGACCCGGCCGCTGTCGACGCATTTCGGCCTGGCGGCCCGGCTCGACGGCGCCTGGCTGAAGCTGCGCCTGGCGCCCGAGCCCGAAGGCCGGGTCGAGGCGCTCGGCGCCGCGGCCGAGCGCCTCGACGCGGCCCGCGCCGAGGCCGAGTCGCGAGCGAGGTTCGCGGGCTGGATTCCCTGGCGCGGGACCATCCTGGCGCTGCGCGTCCGCGCCGAGGCCCTGGGCTTCACGGCCGACGGCGAGCGCGCCCGCTCGGCCCTGGCGCGAGCCGCTAAGGCGGCCCCGCCGGCGTACGAATGACGCAGTTGAGGAAGTTCTTAAGCGCTTAGTCCCAGCGGAACGTCCAGGCGCCGACGGCCAAAAACAGCGCCGTCATGCCGCCCAGTATGTACAGGTGCGGCGCGACCTGGGACAAGGTCGCCCCCTCGGTCATCACCGCGCGCGCCGCGTCGATCATGTGGGTCAGCGGCATCGCGTCGGCGAGCAGGCGCAGGGGACGCGGCGCGCCCTCGAGCGAGAACCACACGCCGGAGAGGAACATCATCGGCCAGGACAGCATGTTGAGCACGCCGCCGGCGAGCTCCTCGCTCGCCACGCGCGCGGCCACGAGCAGGCCCAGCGAGACCAGGCAGGCCGAGCCGAGCGCGAAGATGAAGTACAGGTCGAACAGCGAGCCCAGGCGCTCGAAATGCAGGAAGAAGTCCGAGCCGTGGTAGACGACGGCGAACACGCTCATGATCAGGATCAGGCGCGAGACGACCTGCGCGCTCAGGAACTCGGCGGCGCGCAGCGGCGTCGCCTTCAGGCGCTTGAGCACGCCGTTCTTGCGGTAGCGCACGAGGGTGTAGCCGACGCCGAACAAGGCCGAGAACATCATGTTCATCGACAGGAGGCCGGCCACCAGCCAGTCCACGTAGCGGATGGGGCGGCCTTCCACGGCCTTGCGCTCGGGAGAGAACTTCGCCGCGTCGGTTCCGAGCATGATCTTCTCGACGAGATAACCCTTCGGAGAGCTCTCGTTGACCCAATACGTCAACGGGCGGCCGGCCGAGACGAGAATGTCCAGCTGATGATGCCGGAGCTTCCCCAGCGCGGAGGACTTGTCGTCGAACGGCACGAACTTGAGATGCTTGGTCGAGGAAAACCCGGAAGGCAGCGAGGAGATCTCGCCGACGACGCCCACCTTGAAGACGTCCTGGGCCTTGTCGGAAAAGGCGAACGCCATCCCGAACACCACGAAGAACGGAAAGAGCAGGTTCCAGCCCAGCGCGCCGCGGTCGCGCAGGAACTCCTTGTTGCGCCCGATCAGGACGGCCCAGAAGCGGCGCATCATTCGCGAAGCTCCCGTCCGGTCAGCGCCAGGAAAAGATCTTCCAGGGTTCGCGGCCGAACCCGCAGGTGCGCGAGGCTCGAGCCGCCTTTCTTGAGCGCCTCGAGCGCCTTCTCGACCTCTCCCGTCATCAGCTCCGTGATCTCGCCGCGCTCGAGGATCTCGCCCGGGACGCCGCCGGCGGGCGCCTTGAAGTCGGCCTTCGGCAGCTCGATCACCACGCCGTCGAAGTGCTTCTTGAGCAAGGTGTCGGGCGCGCCCTGGGCGATGATGCGGCCGCGGTCCACGATCGCGACCTCGTCGCACAGCGCGTAGGCCTCTTCCATGTAATGGGTCGTCAGCAGTATCGTCTTGCCGCGGGCCTTGATCTGCCGCGCGAGGTCCCAGAAGTTGCGCCGGGCCTGCGGGTCGAGGCCGGTCGTCGGCTCGTCGAGGAAGACGACGTCGGGGTCGTTGACGAGCGCGAGCGCCAGCAGCGCGCGCTGGCGCTGGCCGCCGGAGAGCTTGTCCGGATCGCGGTCGAGCAGCTCGCCCAGGTCGCACAGCTTCGTCAGCTCCGCCTCGGGCAGGCGCGCGGGATACAGCGCGCCGAACAGGTTCAAGAGCTCGCGCACGGTCAGGTGATCTTGAAGCGCGGTATCCTGGAACTGGATTCCCGTGCGCTCGCGGAACAGTGGGCCGATCGGCGCGCCCCGGTAGAGGATCTCCCCCGCGTCGGGCTTCAGTATGCCCTCGAGCATCTCGACCGTCGTGGTCTTGCCCGCGCCGTTGGGGCCGAGCAGGCCGAAGCACGAGCCCTCGCGCACGGACAAGGACAGCCCGCAGACGGCATCGGCCGTCGCTTTGGGATAGCGCTTGATCAAGCCGCGGGCTTCGAGGACGGCGCTCATCAGGCGATTATACCCGTTTGGGGTCAGACCTCCCGTTGTTGCGTAACTCGGGCTCAGGGAACATTCTGGCACCCTCATTCGTATGATAGATATGCCGAGAAAACCGAGGATCCATTATGCGGGCGCCATTTTCCACGCGATGGCGAGAGGCGTCGAGGGACGGGACATCTTCATCGATGATGAGGATAGACTCCGTTTCTTAGGTCAGCTGCGACGATACGCAGATGATGCGGGAGCTCAAATCCTCGCGTATTGCCTGATGAGCAACCACTTTCATCTCGCGATCAGAGTCGCCGTATCGCCGTTGGGGACATTCATGCAACGCCTGATGGGCGGATATGGAACCGCGTTCAATCATCGGCATGATCGCGATGGACATCTGTTTCAATCCCGTCATAAGGCCAATCTGTGCCTTGACGATGCCTATCTCGCCACGCTGATTCACTACATCCACATGAATCCAGTCCGCGCGGGTCTTGTTTCCGCACCTCAGCTATGGCGATGGTCGAGTTACAGGCAGACGAACGAATCCCTCCCCGATTTGGACGGCTTTAATCCATGGAGCAACGCCGAAACCGCGCGCGATCTCATTCGGAGCGCCCCAACCGCCCGTCTTCTCGACGCAATCGGCGAATCGACCGCAGCGCAGACCCGGGTAGCGATCGAAAAACTGCAGGCTCGCGGTCGAGACGCCAAAACCGTCTCCGCGCGCCGAATTTTCGTACTGGAGGCGATCCGGAACGGCCATACCCTCGCCGCAACCGCCCGCTGGCTGCGAACGACGCGAAGCACGGTCGGGCGGTATACCGGGGAAGTTACGCAACAACGGGAGGTCTGACCCCTTCCCTTGACGCGGCGGCCCGGATGAGGCATCCTTCCACTCGATGATGACCTCCGAGGACCGGGAAAAAGTGCGCGCCGCCGTCGCCAGGGCCGAGTCCGGCCTCACCGCCGAGATCGTGCCCTGCGTCTTCGCGCAGAGCAGCCCCTATCCCGAGTCGATCTGGGCGGGCGCCGGCGCGGGCATGAGCCTCGCCGTCGGCGCGCTGCTGCTGCTCGACATCTTTCACCCGCTCTGGGTGCCGCTGTCCCGCCTCATACTGTGGGTGCCCGCCGCGGGCCTGCTCGG
>JAQTNG010000153.1 GCA_028714015.1 Elusimicrobiota bacterium
CCACGCCTTCGGGTTGGAGCGCTCGTCCTTCGCCAGGCCTTCCTCGACGATCTGGTTGAGGCCGAGGAGCTTGATGCGCGCGTGCAGGTCGACCTTGCGGTTCTGGTACGCGGTCACGACTTCGCCGGCGTCGGCGAACACCATGCCCTCGCCCTTCTCGCCGGCCTTGTCCTTCGTCAGGTACGCGAGGCCGAGAACCATGTCGTGCGACGGAATCGCGATCGGCTTGCCGGACGCGGGCGACATGATGTTGTTGGACGCCATCATCAGAAGCTTCGCTTCGAGCTGGGCTTCCTGGGACAGCGGCACGTGGACGGCCATCTGGTCGCCGTCGAAGTCGGCGTTGAACGCCGCGCAGGTCAACGGGTGCAGCTGGATCGCCTTGCCTTCGATGAGGACGGGCTCGAACGCCTGGATGCCGAGGCGGTGGAGCGTGGGGGCGCGGTTGAGAAGAACCGGGTGGTTCTTCGTCACGAACTCGAGGATGTCCCAGATCTCCGGGCGGACCTTCTCGAACATGCGCTTGGCGGCCTTGAGCGTGAGGCTCTCGGTCTTCATGAGCTCGCGGATGATGAACGGGCGGAAAAGCTCGAGCGCCATCTCTTTCGGGAGACCGCACTGGTTGAGCTTCAGGCTGGGGCCGACGACGATGACCGAGCGGCCCGAGTAGTCCACGCGCTTGCCGAGCAGGTTCTGGCGGAAGCGGCCCTGCTTGCCCTTGAGGATGTCCGACAGGGACTTGAGCGGGCGGTTGCCGGCGCCGACGACGACGCGCCCGCGGGCTCCGTTCTCGAACAACGCATCGACGGCTTCCTGCAGAAGTCGCTTCTCGTTGAAGATCATCACTTCGGGCGCGCGCAGCGCCTCGATGTGCTTCAGACGATTGTTGCGGTTAATGATCCGGCGATACAGATCGTTAAGATCGCTTGTCGCGAAGCGGCCGCCCTCGAGGGGCACGAGCGGGCGGAGCTCGGGCGGGATCACGGGGAGCGTGGTGAGGATCATCCACTGCGGCTCGTTGCCGGAGGCGATGAAGCCCTGGAGGATGCGCAGACGGCGGATGAGCTTGGAGCGCTCGGCTTCCGACGTCACGTTCGCGAGGGTCTCGAGAATCACGGCCGACTCCTCCTTGGGCTTGACCTTGGAGAGGAGGGTGTGGATGGCGCCGGCGCCGATGTCCACCTTGAGCTTCGAGCGGAACTCGAGACGGGCCTTGCGGACCTCATCTTCGTTCAGCAGGTCGCCGGACTTGTACACGGTGCGGCCGGACGAGTCGACGAGGTCGTCGAGAACGATGTACTGCGCGTAGTAGACCACGCGCTCGAGATCGGACGTCTTCATGTCGAGGATGATGCCGACGCGGGAGGGCGTCTTCTTAAGGAACCAGACGTGCGCGACGGGCACGGCCAGCTCGATGTGCCCCATGCGCTCGCGGCGCACCTTGGACTCCGTCACCTCGACGCCGCAGCGGTCGCAGACGATGCCCTTGAACTTCACCCAGCGGTACTTGCCGCAGGCGCATTCGAAATCGCGCGCCGGTCCGAAGATGCGCTCGCAGAACAAGCCGTCGCGCTCGGGCTTGAGCGTGCGGTAGTTGATCGTCTCGGGCTTCTTGACCTCGCCGTAGGACCAGTTCGTGATCTGTTCGGGAGAGGCGATCGAGAGGCGGATCGAGTCGAAATCGAAGAAGTCGAGAGAGTCGGACTTCTTCTTTTTCTTTCCGCCGAGCGAGATTTTCTTGTCCTGGGTCGCGATGAAAGCCATGTTTATTTCCTCGCCGCCGTTTCCTTCTCGTCTTCCTTCGACGCTTTCTCAGCCTCGGCCGATCCGCCGGCTCCAAGCTTGAGAAGTTCAACGCTGAGACCGAGCGCCTGAAGCTCCTTCACGAGCACCTTGAAGGATTCCGGCACGCCGGGGCGGGAGGGCGCTTCTCCCTTGATGATCGCCTCGTACATCTTCGTGCGGCCCTGGACGTCGTCGGACTTGACGGTCAGGAGCTCCTGGAGCATGTACGCGGCGCCGTAGCCTTCGATCGCCCAGACTTCCATTTCGCCGAAGCGCTGGCCGCCGAACTGCGCCTTGCCGCCGAGCGGCTGGCGCGTGATCAAGCTGTAAGGTCCCGTCGAGCGCGCGTGAATCTTGTCCTCGACGAGGTGGTTCAGCTTGAGGATGTACATGTAGCCGATGGAAACCTTCTCGTGGAAGGCCTCGCCCGTGCGGCCGTCGTAGAGCGTGATGCGGCAGTCGTCGCTCGGAAGATACTTCTCGGGCACGCCCTGGTCCTTGAGGTGCTTCTTGGCCTGGCGGACCACGTCGTAGATCTCATCCTCGGTCGCGGAGTCGAAGACCGGGTTGATCGTCTGCACGCCGAGCGTGTGGCCCGCCCAGCCGAGCATCGTCTCGAGCAGCTGGCCGACGTTCATGCGCGACGGAACGCCGAGCGGCGAGAGCACGACGTCGAGCGCCGTGCCGTCCGGCAGGAAGGGCATGTCCTCTTCGGGAAGGATCTTGGCGACGACGCCTTTGTTTCCGTGGCGGCCGGCGAGCTTGTCGCCGACCTGGATCTTGCGGCGGGACGCGAGATAGACCTTGACCACCTTGTTGACGGTGACCGCGAGGTCGTCGCCCTGCTTGACGTTTTCCTTCTCGCGGGCGGCGTCGGCGCGGAGCTTCTCGTCCATCGCCTCGTAGAACAGCTCGAGGCGTTCCTTCTCGTCCTTGCGCTTGGCGGCGGAGACCGTCTCGAGCGCCTCGAAGGATTCCTTGCGATGCTGCTTGAGGGTCGCCAAGTCCGCGTCCAGCTTTTCCTGGATCGCGTCGAGGCGCTTGCGCTCCTCTCCCTTCGCGAGCTTCTCGCGGCGCACGAACACGCGGGTGCCGATGACCTTGCCGGTCACGCCCGGGGGAACGCGCAGAGACGCGTCCTGGACGTCCTCGGCCTTTTTGCCGAAGATGACCTTGAGCAGGCGCTCCTCGGGCGTGAGCTGCTGCTCGCCCTTCGGGGTGACCTTGCCGACGAGCACGTCGCCCTGGCGGACGACGGTCGAGGGGATGACGACGCCCGTCTCATCGAGGGACTCTAACGCTTCCGTTCCGACGTTGGGAATGTCGCGGGTGATCTCTTCCGGTCCGAGCTTGGTATCGCGAGCCTCGACTTCGAACTCGGAGACGTGGATGGACGTGAAGACGTCTTCTTTGACAAGCCGTTCCGACAGGAGAATGGCGTCCTCGTAGTTGTACCCCTCCCACGGCATGAAGCCGACGAGAAGGTTGCGTCCGAGAGCCAGCTGTCCTTGCGCGCACGCCGAGCCGTCCGCGAGCGCGTCGCCGGCCTTGATGGAGTCGCCGGTCACGGCCGTCGTGGACTGGTTGATGCACGTGTCCTGGTTGGAGCGCGTGTACTTGCGCAGCGTGTAGAGGTCCATCGCCTCTTCCTTGCCCTTCACGTTGTCCGCGGCGACCGCGATGAGGTCGCCGGACGAGTAGATCACCTTGCCGGGACGGCGGGCGGTGACGCAGGCGCCCGAGTCGCGGGCGACCGTCTCTTCCATGCCCGTCGCCACCAGCGGCGGCTCGGGGATCAGGAGCGGAACGGCCTGGCGCATCATGTTCGCGCCCATCAGGGCGCGGTTGGCGTCGTCGTGCTCGAGGAACGGGACGAGCGCGGCGGAAACCGAGATGACCTGCATGGGCGAGATGTCCATGTAGTCGACGCGGGACGGGTCCACCACCGGGAAGTCGCCGCGCGAGCGCGAGGAGACGGTGTCGGTGGCGATCTTGTCCTTTTCGAGGGGCGTGTTCGCCTGGGCGACGATCATGCCGCTCTCGGCGTCCGCGTTGAGGTACTCGACCTCGCCGGTCGTCTTGCCCTTCGAGACCTTGCGGTACGGGGACTCGATGAGGCCGAACTCGTTGATCTTCGCGTAGGAGGCGAGCGAGGTGATCAGACCGATGTTCGGGCCTTCGGGCGTCTCGATGGGGCAGATGCGGCCGTAGTGCGTGTAATGGACGTCGCGCACTTCGAAGCCGGCGCGCTTGCGGTTAAGACCGCCCGGTCCGAGCGCCGACAGGCGGCGCTTGTGGGTGATCTCCGACAGCGGGTTGATCTGGTCCATGAACTGCGACAGCTGGGACGTTCCGAAGAACTTCCGGATGATGCCCACGAGCGGCGCCGTGTTCAGGAGGTTGCGGGGCGTCAGCAGCGACTTGTCCTGGACGGACATGCGGTCGCGGATCACGCGGGACATCTGCGCCAGGCCCACGCGGATCTGGTTCTCGAGCAGCTCGCCGACGCCGCGGACGCGGCGGTTGCCGAGATGGTCGATGTCGTCGAGCTTGACCGGGAAGTTCCGGTCGAGGAGGTTGGGCACCGCGGCCTTCCACTGCGCGAAGGCGGCGGAGAAGTCGGCGAACGAGAAGCGGTCCTTCTTCAGGCCCTGCTTCGTCACGTCCATGTCGTCGTCGCCGTCCTTCTCGTGAAGGTCGATGAGCGCGATCTGGCCGAGCGCCTCGCCGTTGGTCTTCTTGGCGAAGTCGGCGAAGAAGGTCTTGTAGTCGCCGAGCCCTTCGTACTGGGCTCCGCGCGTCGGCATGGCGCTCGCCTTCGGCGCGCCGTCGGCCAAGTGCGTGACGCCGCTGTTGAGGGCGATGATGTGCTGCATCGTCGATATCACGTCCTCGAGGCACAGCGTGCGGCGGGTGAAGGCCGGGAGCGCGAAGTGCTTGTGCTTGCGGTTGTCGGGACGAGGCGTCACGTCGCGGCGCGTCGCGAGCTTCCAGAGGTAGTGGTGGAGCTTGACGGCGACCTTATGCCGGCCGACCTTGGAGAGGTCGTACTTGCGCAGGTTCTTGAAGATCAGGTTGTCGAGGTACGCCTCGGCTTGCCCAGGGACGATAAATTCCTGCCCCCGCAGCTTTTTATAAATATCCTGCTGGGCTTCCTTGACGGACTTGATCTTGTCCTTGCGCAGCGTCTCGAGAATGGTGGGGTCTTCCTTTTCGGGGTCTCCCGTCAGGACCTTGATGCTGCCCACCTTCTTGTCGAGCATCCGCTTGATGGACTCGTGCGTGACCTTCTTGCCGGCCTCGAGCAGGACTTCGCCGGTGGACTGGTCGACGACGTCCTCGCAGGAGATGCGATGGAGCAGCGCTTCCATCGTGGAAGGGCCGACCTCGATCGCTTCGTACGGGTAGAAAATCTTCAGGATGTCCGCGTCGGACTCGATGCCGCAGGCGCGCAGGAAGCTGGTCGCCTCGAACTTCTTCTTGCGGTCGATGCGCACGAACAGGACGTTGTTGAGGTCGAATTCGAACTCGATCCACGCGCCGCGGTACGGGATGATCTTCGCGAGGAAGAGCTTCTTGCCGAGGGCCGAGATCTTCTTCTCGTCGTCCTCTTCGAAAATGATGCCGGGCGAGCGGTGCAGCTGGCTGACGACGACGCGCTCGGCGCCGTTGATGATGAACGACGCGGTCGCCGTCATGATCGGAACTTCGCAGACCACGACTTCCTGCTCGACGATCTGCTTGAGCTTGCCGGACGGCTGGCGCGACGAGAGGCGGAGGATCGCCTTCAGCGGGCGCGTCCACGACGAGTCGTGGTTCTGGGCCTCGAGCGCGGTCGCGAAGCGCGGCGCCGAGAATTCGTAGCGCACGAAATCGAGGACCATCGAGCCGTCGGTCGATTCGATCGGGAATACGTCGAGAAACGCGGCCTGGAGACCGAGGAGCTTCCGGTCTTCGGGCTCGACGCCTTGCTGCATGAAATCGCGGAACGAATTCGTCTGCATTTCCAGGAGGTCAGGCATGGCCATCGCTTCCGGAATCTTGCCGAACTTGATCTGTTTCACGCGTATTCTCCCGTGCTGATCTTCGAAAATGCCCTGGGACTAAAAAACGGCAGGACCGTCCCCTCCATTCGGAGGGGACGGTCTCGCCTTTGGATTTACCTCGCCGTCGACATTACTACTTGAGCTCGACGGTGGCGCCCGCCTCAGCCAGCTTCTTCTTCATCTCTTCGGCCGCGACCTTGGTCAGGCCTTCCTTCACGGGCTTCGGAGCGGCTTCGACGAGGTCCTTCGCTTCCTTCAGGCCGAGGCCCGTCAGTTCGCGAACGACCTTGATGACGTTGATCTTCTGGGCGCCGGCACCGGTGAGGACCACGGTGAACTCGGTCTTCTCTTCGGCGGCGGCACCGGCGGGAGCGGCTCCACCAACGGCGGCGGCGGGAGCGGCGGCGGCGGCCTTCACGCCGAACTTCTCCTCGGCGAGCTTGACGAACTCAGCGGCCTCGAGGACGGTCAGCTGACCGACGGCCTCGACGAGCTGCGCGGGCGACAACTTGGTGGTGGACATGTTTCTTTCTCCTTTTTTGACAGCGCCTCCTACGGAGGCTTTATCCCCTTACGGGGACTGCCGACTGCTTTTTATGCGGCAGCCGCGCCAGATTCTTTAAGCTTGTTCTCGAGAGCTTTTACGACCAGGACCGCGTCCCTCGTCGGGGCCTGCACGATGCCGACGGACTGGCTGACGAGCGTGTAAACCAGGCCGACGACCTTGCCCATGAGCTCCTGCTTCGAGGGCAGCTTGGAAAGCTTGTCGCAGTCCGCGGGGGTCATCCACTTCTGGGAGACGTAGCCGGCGCGAACCTTGAGCTGGGGGTACTTCTTGGCGAGCTGAGCGAGGACCTTGGCGGGCGAAACCGGATCGTCGTTGTCCGCCACGATCAGGCCGACGGGCCCTTTAAGCATCTTGGGGTCGATCCCGTCGACGCCCGCGTTCTTCAGGGCGTACTTGATCAGGGAGTTCTTGACGACCGCGTACCGGCACTTCAGGGGCTTGAGCTGCATGCGGAGCTCGTCGAGCTCCACGAACTTCATGCCCTGAAATTCGGTGAAAAAGAGGTGCGGCGCGACCTTGAGCTTCTCGGCCAGCGCTTTGGACGACTCGATCTTCTGCTGCTTCGTCAGTTTCATCTCAATTCCTCGGCTACTTAAATCTGAGTTCCAAACCGCCGCCGTAATGAACCCCGTCGAGAAACGAAGCCTCCCCGAAGAAGGCGATCCGATCCTCGGCGGGAACCCGCAAGCCTAAAAAAGGCGTTCCCGTGTCCTTCTGCCCGCCCGCGTGACTGCCGGTGGCGAGATCCTTCATATCAGCCTGGACTCTCGTCCACTTCACGCCGCCGTACGGCTCGAGCTTCCAGTTCTCGTCGATCACGAACAAATGGCTCGTTTCGACGGCGACCTGATACGTCATCAGCTCGAGACGCTGACTGAATCCGTCGTTGATGCCCGGAGTTCCCCCCGGGGTGATGCGATTGAAATTGTAATGCGATCTCGTAATGTTGAGATCCAGCGCGATCGCCGGGTTGACGATCGTGTCGGGGACTATCGAAGCTTTTAGCCCGGCCCCGAAAATCAGGCCAAGCTTGTCACCCGAAAGCGTGTTTTCGACTGTGGTCGAGGGGACTTTGATGCTGTAGTCGCCCGTGCCGACCTGAGCGTACAACTCGAAGCGTTCCGCGGCTTGCCACGTCAACTTGAACAGTCCGGCGCCGCCCGAGCCTTTCGCCTCGATGTCGCCTGAACTGGTGCACGGAAACGCAACGCCGCCGTTGGGCGGTGCCGCGGTACAAATGCCGGAGCCGCTGACCGAGAAATTGAGGTTCTGGTCCGCGACACCCTGGTAATAGGCCAGGAATTTCAAAGAGCCTTTCGACGACTGACGCGCGGTCGTGCCTAATAGCTGCGCCGCGGCCGGGAAGGCCGTGAACACCAGCATCAAAGGCAGGATCGCGCGACGGACGGCGAAACTATTCTTCACGAGATGATTCAAGAGGTTGATGAGACCGGCGACGACCTACTCTCCCAACGCCGAGTTGGGCGTTAGTACCATTGGCCCTGGCAGGCTTAACGGCCGTGTTCGGAATGGGAACGGGTGTATCCCTGCCGGAAATATCACCGATCTCACGAACCTCTTGAATCATTGGCCCCTTGCGGAGCCGGCGGGAGTCTGGTTGAACGACGCGAACAGCGGCGCCATCACCCCGGTTCCACCCGGAATGAACTCCTTGATTATTATAGCAAATTAAGTTGAGTGAAAGTAAACATCTTCACCGGCTTACTGATCCCCTAAGGGACGAATAAGCACAGATCGAAGAATACGGCCAAGACTCTCGGACGATTAGTACTGCTTCGCTTAAGACCTCGCGGCCCTTACACTCGCAGCCTATCAAGCAGGTAGTCTTCCTGCGTCCTTCGGGGGTCTTGCGACCCGGGAAACCTTATCTTGAGGAGGGTTTCACGCTTAGATGCTTTCAGCGTTTATCCCTTCCGAACACCGCTACCCAGCGATACCCCTGGCGGGATAACTGGCATACAGGCGGTTCGTCCATCCCGGTCCTCTCGTACTAGGGACAGCTCCTCTCAAGTTTCCTAACGCGCATGGTAGATAGAGACCGTACTGTCTCACGACGTACTGAACCCAGCTCACGTACCGCTTTAATGGGCGAACAGCCCAACCCTTCCCACCTGCTCCAGCGGGAGGATGCGATGAGCCGACATCGAGGTGCCAAACCTGGTCGTCGATGTGAACTCTTGGACCAGATCAGCCTGTTATCCCCGGGGTAGCTTTTATCCGTTGAGCGATGGCCCTCCCACGAGG
>JAQTNG010000154.1 GCA_028714015.1 Elusimicrobiota bacterium
TCTGCCTCTAGTGGCGGGAGCGGGGCGAGCTGTCGCACGCTCCGAGCAATCCGACCTCGAGCGAACACGACGACTTCCGGCAGGCTCTCGACCAGACGGTCGTCTTCGTCTCCGGCCGGAGCTCGTCCCGGGGCCTCGTCAAGCTGAGGCTGTTCACGGAGACCGCCCCCGAGTTCCAGTCTTTCGTGGGCGGGCCCGAGGGCCAGGAGCCCGCCGAGCTGACCCCTCAGGTCGTCTGGAGCCTGAAGCCGGGGTTCAACGCCTTCACGGCGCGCGTCAGGACGGCGGCGGGGTGGCTCGGGCCGGAGAGCCGGGTCAGGGTGTTCTACAAGCCGAGCTGGATCCCGGGCGTCTCGTACCGGATTACTTCGCTGCTCTGATCAGGGCGCGAGGTCGACCCAGACGCGCTCGCAGGCCTTGCAGACGAAGCCGCCGACCGTGTCGCGGTACAGGACGTGCTCGAGGCTCGGGCACAGGCGGTCGCCGCTTTCGAGCGGCTCGAGCTCCTCGCCGCAGGAGCCGCATTTCCCCGACGGGAAGGTGAGCGGGTCGCGGCATTCCGGGCAGAACGAGCGCGCGCCCGGGGCGTGGTCCTTGACGAGCGCCGGCGGCGCGTCGGCCGCGAGTATTTCGTAGCGGCAGCCGATGCACGGCTTGTGCAAAGTGAGCCCGACGGTGTCGCAGTTCGGGCACGGCAGGAGGGCGTCGGCCTCCTCGCCCGCGGCCGGCGCCTCGGCGTGCGGCTCGAAGCCGATGGACTTCATGTGCGCCTCGATGAGCGCCACGGCTTCCGCCTCGAACGAGGCCGGCACGACGATGCGGATCGCCATGAGCTCGCCGCCGCCGCCGATGATCATGCCGCTCTGGTTGGCGCCGAGCATCTCGGCGGGGATGCGCGCGTCGCCGAGCATCGAGCACAGCATCATGGCCTCGGCGTACTGCGAGGTGCGAAAGACGATCGCCAGCGCGTTCTCGTCGCTCACGGGCGGATGATCGAAGACGGCGGAGGCTCGACGGCGACGACCTCGATGTCGAA
Organism: Elusimicrobiota bacterium; assembly: GCA_028714015.1. GTDB lineage: Bacteria > Elusimicrobiota > Elusimicrobia > UBA1565 > UBA9628 > GWA2-66-18. The sequence goes on from JAQTNG010000154.1 coordinate 1,037, forward strand.
GTCGAGCGTCTTGCCGGCGAGCGGGTGGTTGAGGTCGAGCTTCACGCCGGTCTCGGCGATCTCCAGCACGAGGGCGCGGAACTCGCCGTCGGGGCCGGAGGCGCGCACGGTGGCGCCGACCTTGAGGTCGGGCATCTGCGCGAAGGCCTCGCGCGGCGCGGTGAGGATCAGCTGGGGGTCGGTCTCGCCGTAGCCGTCCTTGGGGGCGATCTGAAGCTTCGTTTTATCCCCGGGCTTGGCGCCCTCGAGGCCCGCCTCGACGCCGGGGACGAGCATGCCCTGGCCGTGCTGGTACTCGAGCGGATCGCGGCCGTTCGAGGTGTCGACGATCTCGCCGTTGACCTTGAGCGTGTAGTGAATCTTGACTTTGGATCCGGCTGCGATCATGATGGAGCTCCTACGTTGCGGCTTAAGCGAGCTTCGCTCGCTCTACTGGCCCTCGGGGCCTTTGACGGCGGGCAAGGTGAGGCGGAGCGCCTCGAGACGCTTGCGCGTTTCGGCGGCCTGCTCCTGGACGGAGGCGAGGAACTTCTTCGCGTAATGGCCCTGGATGTCGTCGGCCTTGTAGTACGGGATCTCGAACTTCAGGCTCTCGGAGGTCTGCTCGAGGCCCGCGAGCAGGCGCTCGAGGTGCTGGGCCAATTTGACGGGATCGGTGGGCTCCATGAGCCATTCTCCCACATCCGGCGCCCGTCGTCAAATAGAGGAGTTACTTGTCGAAGCGGTAGGAGATGTCGCGCAGGTCGTAATGCGCGCCGAGGTTGGCGAGCCTCTCCGCGCGGCGCAAGGTCTTGCGCAGGGCGGCGACCTTCAGCGTGCGGTCGATGCGGACCGTGAGGAAGGCGGTGGACTTGTCGAAGTCGACGGTGGCGGCCTCGACCTCCGGCAATTTGGCCCATTCGGCCGCGATCGCGCGGCCGCACACGGTGGTGAGCAGGCCGGTCAAACTGATCGTGTAGCGGCCGGGGGGGAGCTCGGAGAATTCGCGAGCGATCGGCGCGGCCGCGAAGGCGGGGGACGCCAGCGCGGCGGCGAGCAGCAAAGCCAGGGCTCTCATTCCTCAATAGCATAACAGCCGTATTGAGATATGTCCACATTTTGTTAGGATGACCCCGCGTGGATCTATTTGGACGAGCGTCGTGGATCATGTTCGCCGCCGGAGCCATCCCGACCGGGCTGGCGGGCTGGTGGATCGGCACGCACGCCGGCCAGCCGATCGCGCTCGCCGCCGCGCTGCTCGCGGCGCTGGCGCTCGGCGCGTCGCTTCTGTCGGCCTATCTCGCCTGGCGCTGGTTCGTAGCACCCCTGCGCGAGCTCGAGCGCGGCCTCGAGCGCTGGACGCACGGCGACCTGTCCACGCCGCTCGACGAGACGCGCCTGACGGGCTGGCGGCGGCTGGCCGGGCAGTTCACGCGGGCGCAGGACGACATGCGCCGCGCCCTCGAGGAGGCCAGCGCGGGGTTATTGAGGGAGCGCGCTCGTCTTGAAACGCTCGTCGAGCGCATACCCGACGCGCTCGTGATCACGAATCTGCGCGGCGAGGTCCAGTTCCTCAACGCCGCGGCCCTGCCGCTGTTTTCCGCCTCGCGCGAGGACGTGATGGGCGGCGGCAAGGGCCTGCTCCAGCCGCGCGACCCGTCGGCCTGGCGCCTGCGCGTGCAGGACGTGCTCAAGGCCCATACCTCGGGCGGGATGATGGAGCTGGCGAACGCCGCGGGCGGCCCGCCGACCAGCTTCCGCACGACGGTCACGATGTTCACCGACCCGGTGACGGGCGATTTCGGCGTGCTGATGATGCTGCGCGACCAGACCTCGGAGAAGCGCATCGAGGCGATGAAGGAGGAGTTCTTCCAGGCCGCGGCCCACGATCTGCGCGCGCCGCTCTTCGCAGTTCAGGGTTACTTGCGTTTATTGAAAAAGTCCCTCGAGCCCGACGAGCGCCAGAAGAACTGGCTCGAGGCGATCGACCAGTCCTGCGAGCGCCTGACCGCCCTGGTCAAGGACGCCCTCGACGCGGCGCGCATCGAGAGCGGCCAGCTCAAGCTCCTGCCCGCGGCCGTGCAGCCGCCCGGGGTCCTGCGCCGGACCGTGCGCCTGTTCCAGCCCATGGCCGACGAGAAGGGCGTGCGGCTCGAGACGCGGCTCGCCGACGGCGCGCCGGCCTCGTTCGAGGCCGACGAGCGCCTCGTCGAGCGCCTGATCCACAACCTCGTCGCGAACGCGATCAAGTTCACGCCGCGCGGCGGCTTCGTGCTCATCGAGGCCGCGGCCGCGGGGGCCGACCGCGTCGAATTCGTCGTGACCGACACCGGGCCCGGCATTCCCGAAGCCCAGCGCGCCGCCGTGTTCGAGAAGTTCCGCCAGCTCGACACCGATCTTCCGAAGTCCGGCTTCGGGCTCGGCCTCGCCATCTGCGCCAAGATCATCAAGCTGCATAAAGGGGAAATCTGGGTTCAGCCCGCCAAGACCGGCGGCGCCCAGTTCGTCGTGCGCCTTCCCCTCGTGCAGATCGCCAAGGAGATGCTTAATAAATAAATGAAATCCCACGCCCAGTCCTTTCCGACCCTCGCCGAAACGCTCTATCCGTCGTCGGGATTGATGCACGACGCGATATCCGTCGTGGTGGCCAGTCTTTTCATCGCCGTCTGCGCGCAGATAAATATTCCGTTGCCGTTCACCCCCGTGCCGCTCAGCGGCGGGACGCTGGGTGTTTTGTACGCGGGCGCCCTTTTGGGTTCCCGCCGTGGTGCCGTTGCGGTCGTTTTGTACCTGCTTGAAGGCTCCATGGGACTGCCCTTTTTCTCCGGCGGCGCCGCCGGCTTCGTTCACCTCCTCGGCCCGACGGGCGGCTACCTCGCCGGCTTTCCGGTCGGAGCGTTCGCGACCGGACTCCTCGCCGAGCGCGGCTGGGACCGCACGCCCGGGCGCGCGTTCCTCGCGATGCTCGCCGGAAGCCTGCCGATCTTCGCGCTGGGGCTGCTCGGCCTGGCGCGCTTCGTTCCCGGTTCGACCTTGCTCAACCTGGGCCTGTGGCCCTTCGTCCCCGGAGACCTCCTGAAGTCCGCGGTCTCCGCGGGTCTTCTTCCATTAGGATGGAAACTGCTCGGCGCAAAGAGGAACTGAAGCGGGGTTGACATGGCCCGGGGACCCGTTTATACTTTGCCCGGATTGATTATTTTCATTTCTTACATCCCCGCTATTAGATGAAGAACAAAGGCCGACTGCTCGACGCCGCGATGGGGTTCGCGCTGACCCTGTTCGTCGCCGGAAGCTATTACTATCGCCTTCCGCTCCTGGAAAGCGTCGAGTTCAAGGCCTACGACCTCCGGGCGAAGCTCCGCCAGGATCTCAATCCCCCGCCGGAGATCGTCCTCGTCGCGATCGACGACGACTCGATCGCCCAGATCGGCCGCTGGCCGTGGCCGCGCTCGCGCATGGCGGCCGCGATCGACAAGCTCAAGGCCGCCGGCCCCAAGGTGCTCGGCATCAACATCCTCTATTCCGAGCCCGAGCAGAACCAGGGCCTGCTCGAGGTCAAGCGCCTCGAGGAGAAATACAAGGAGCTCCTCGGCTCGAGGAAAATCGCGCAGAAGGGCGTCGACTTCGCCCTGGAATTCTCCTCTGCGACGGTCGCGATGGACTCGGATTCGAAGATGCTCGCTTCGCTGCAATCGGCGGGCAACGTCGTCCTGCCGCTGTTCTTCCCGGGCGGCACCGTGGGCGGAAAGCCCGAGACGGTCCCGGCCGCGGTGTCGAGCTCGGCCATCAAGGCCGGCGCTTCCGACGTGCATGAAGAGGGCAAGATCGCCTACCCGATTCTCGCCTTCTCCGAGGCCGCGTCGGGCCTCGGCCACGTGAACCTTTACACGGAGAGCGACGGGGTCCTGCGGCGCGAGGCGCCGCTCGTCCGGTACGGCGGCGAGCTCTATCCGTCCTTCGCGATCCGCCTGACGATGGCCTACCTCGGCCTGAAGACCGAGGACCTCAAGTTCGAGCCCGGCGTCGCGCTGACGCTGGGCAAGCTTCGCGTGCCGCTCGACTCCGAGAGCCGGATGGCCGTGCTCTTCAACGGCCCGCAGGACACGATCCGGGTCGTGCCCTTCGCGAACCTGATGGCCGACAAGGTGAGCGCCGATTTCTTCAAGGACAAGATCGTGATCCTGGGCCTGACGGCCTCGGGCCTGTCGACGCAGTGGAACACGCCCGTCGCGCAGGGCTTCTCGGCCCTCGAGGTCGCCCCGAACATCATCGCGAACATCCTTCACCAGAAATTCCTGACCCGCCCGCCGTGGGGCGAGCGCGCCGAGCTGGTCATGATCGCGCTGGTCGGGCTGTTCATCATGGCGATCCTGCCGCGGCTGAAGGCGCTGTGGGGCCTCGTCGTCAGCATCCTCATCGCGATCGGCCTGTTCGGCGCGGGCACCTATCTCTTCATGAACGGGCAGTGGCTGCAGGTCGCCTATCCCGTGGTCCTGCTGTTCGCCGGCTACCTCGTCATCATCTCGAAGAGCTTCCTCGTCACCGAGAAGGGCAAGGAGCTCGTCGAGGCGTCGGCCATCGAGACGAACAAGATGCTCGGGCTCTCCTTCCAGGGCCAGGGCATGCTCGACATCGCCTTCGAGAAGTTCCGGCTTTGCCCGCTCGACGACAACATGAAGGACACCCTGTACAACCTCGCGCTCGACTTCGAGCGCAAGCGCCAGTATTCGAAGGCCGCCGCCGTGTTCGAGCACGTCGCCGCGAAGGACCCCAAGTACAAGGACGTCGTCGAGCGCGCCAAGAAGTTGAAGGAGGCCTCCGAGGGCGCCGTGTTCGGCGGCGTCGGCGGCGCCAAGAAGGAAGGCACCGTGATGATCGCCGGCGGCTCGACTAAGCCGACGCTCGGCCGCTACGAGATCGAGAAGGAGCTGGGCCGCGGCGCCATGGGCGTGGTGTACCTCGGCCGCGACCCCAAGATCAACCGCATGGTCGCCATCAAGACGATGATGCTGGAAGAAGGGTCTGATGGGGAAAGCACGAAGTCCGTCAAAGAACGCTTTTTTCGCGAGGCCGAGTCGGCCGGCACGCTCAACCACCCCAACATCGTCCGCATCTTCGACGCCGGCGACGAGAACGACGTCGCCTACATCGCGATGGAGCTGCTCGACGGACACGACCTCGTGAAGTACGGCCAGAAGGACGGCCTGCTCCCGTTCGAGAAGGCCCTCGATTACGTCGCGATCGTCGCCGACGCCCTCGACTACGCGCACGCGCAGGGCATCGTCCACCGCGACATCAAGCCCGCCAACATCATGCTCCTGAAGGACGGCTCGATCCGCGTCGCCGACTTCGGCATCGCGCGCATCACCTCTTCCTCGAAGACGGCGACCGGCACCGTGATGGGCACGCCCTCGTACATGAGCCCCGAGCAGGTCGCCGGCAAGAAGGTGGACGGCCGCTCCGACCTGTTCTCGCTCGCCGTGGCGCTCTACGAGCTGACGACCGGCGAGAAGCCCTTTAAAGGGGGCGACGGGATAGGCACTTTGCTGTTCCAGATCGCCAACGATCCGCACCCCGACATACTGACGATCAAGCCCGACCTGCCGCCCGGCCTGCGCGCCGTCATCGACAAGGGGCTCGCCAAGAATCCGGACGAGCGCTTCCAGCGCGGCTCCGAGTTCGCGGCGGCCCTCCGCGCGGTGCTCAAGGGCGCAACGGCGGTGATCGCCGCGGCGGCCCCGAAGACGCTCGCGTCCGCGCCGCCGGCGGCCGAGGCCGCGCCCGCCCCGATCTCGCTGCCCGCGCCCGAGCCGAAGCCCGCTCCCGCGCCGGAGAGGACGATCACCTCGGAGATCACCGCGCCCGTTCCGCCGGCGCCCAAGCCGTTGCCGCCGGCTCCGCCGGCCGCCGCGAAGCCGTCCGACAAGACCATTTCGATCGGGCCCGAGATCACCATCCCCGGCCTCAACGACAGGCCGAAGCCCGCCGCGCCCCCGGCGCCCAAGGTTTCGCCGGAGGCGAATCAGACCGGCCCGATGCCCGCTTCCCCGTCCGATTTCAGCACGATGACCATCGAGCAGCCGCAAAGAGGCGGCGTCGGACCGGCGGTGAAGGTGCCCCCGCCGGACGCCGACGCCGGCTCCGAGATGCGCATCGAGCGCACGCAAAGCCCGGACGCGACCATCCGGATCAAGCCGCATCCTCAGGAGCCCGCATGAAAACCAAGGACAGGGTTGAGGTGGCCGGCGCGACGGATCCTGGCTGCGTGCGCAAGAACAACGAGGACAATTTCGCGGTCGACCACGACCTCGGGCTGCTCGTCGTCGCCGACGGCATGGGCGGGCACAACAGCGGCGAGGTCGCCAGCGACATCGCCTGCAAGACCATCGTCGAGTACGCGCGCAAGATGCTCGGCGGCGAGAAGGCCCTGGTCCCGGAGGGCGGCGCCGCGGGGCTGACCCCGCGCGGGCGCCAGCTCGAATTTTTCGTCAAGACGGCCAACGCGATGATCTATGAAAAGGGCCGCGCGTTCCCGAAGGACGCGGGCATGGGCACGACCGTCGTGGCCGCCGTCGTGGACTCGAAGTCCCTGACCGTGGCGCACGTCGGCGACAGCCGCCTCTACCTGTGGCGCCGGGGCGAGCTGACCCAGCTCACCGAGGACCATTCGCTCGTCGGCGAGCAGGTCAAGCGCGGCCAGATCACCGCCGACCAGGCCGCGCGCTCGCCGCAGCAGAACATCCTGACCCGGGCCCTCGGCGCGGACAAGGACGTGCAGGTCGACGTCTCGGACCATCCCCTTCTTCCGGGCGACCTCGTGCTGCTCGCGACCGACGGCCTGTCCAAGATGGTCGTCGACGCCGAGGTCGCCGCCGTGATCGCCGAGGCCCGGGACCCGCAGAGGATCGTCGACGTGCTGATCGCCAAATCCCGCGCCGCCGGCGGGGTGGACAACATCTCGATCGTGGCCGCCATGGTCCCCGCCTCGGGCGGGGGCGGCGGAGTCAAGCACCTGGTGTCGCGCCTGTTCGGGCGCTGAAATTTCCGCAAGGGAGATATTGATGCCGAAGCTGCTGCTGAAGTTCAACGCGGCCGTCATTAAGGAAGTCGTCATGGAGAAGGAGTCCATTTCCATCGGCCGCAAGCCCGACAACGACATCGTCATCGACAATCCGGCGATCTCCGGGCATCACTGCAAGCTGACGATGGAAGGCGGCGGCTACTACGTCGAGGACCTCGAGTCCACGAACGGCACCTTCGTCAACGAGAAGCGCATCAAGAAGTCGGGCCTGCACCACAACGACGTCGTGGGCGTGGCCAAGCACGCGGTGGTTTTCCTGAACGAAGCCGAGCTGGCCGCCGAAGCGGCGAATCAGCCCTCCTCCGACGCGACGATGGTGCTCGCCCCGCAAAAGCAGGCGGAGCTTCTGGCCGCCTCGTCGGCCGCGGCCAAGCCCGCGGCCGCGGAGAAGGCGGGGTGGCTGCGCATCATCAAGGGCGTCGTGGACGTCGGCGAGCACGAGCTCAAGGGCATGTCCACCTACATCGGCAAGTCCGACCGCGTGCAGGTCCAGATCAAGGGCTCGGGCCTGTTCGGCTCGGCGCCCGAGGTCGCGGCCTCCGTGCACCGCAAGCCGGAGGGC
>JAQTNG010000155.1 GCA_028714015.1 Elusimicrobiota bacterium
GGCGTACGCGCGCGCCCCCCTTCGGGGTCTTTCGGAAATTTGTGCGAAATCTCACTCAGCCCGGTGCCCATCGCGTTCCCGGCGTTCTCAGAGGGCGGCACTTGCTTCCCGTTTTCGCCCGTCGTGTTCGAGACTTGCTCGCCGGGGTCGGAGGCGATCATCCGCGCGGCGTTGACATGGAGGAAGCTCGCCTTGAAACGGGTCTGGAGCCCCTGTGAGGACGCCAAGCCGTCGTTGAAGGCGGCCGGACGGTCGGCGACCGGCATAGCCGCCGAGGCGGCGACCGCATTCTTGATGGTCGGGATGATGACGGAGCTGACCTCCTGCCTCAGGAATTCGAATTCCCAGACGGCGTAGGCGGGCCGCTTCAGCACGGCGTCGGCCTGCGAGTTGAACCGCTTCTCGGTATCCCGGATTTGATTGAGGTAAACGCCCATCATCGGGTCGCTGCTCTGTTTCGCCTTGATGTCGTCGCTCAGCGCCTTGAATTCCTCGCCCGCCCGCTTTTTGACATTGTCGCGGGCGACGCACCCGTCGCCGCGGCACCACAACGAAAATGCCTCGCAGGGCGGCGCGGCGAGCATGGACGCGAGCGCCAGGAGCGCGGCGGCCGGACGGATGAAGGGGATCGTTTTCATGGGGTTCCTCAGACCGGTTTAATGGAGCGTGCGCCGCCGAGCGCGGCGGCGAGAGCTGACGCGAACTCCTGCGGGGTGTGGTGGCGCTGGTCGGGATCGGCCTGGAAGGCCTTCAGGAATACTTCATCGAGCGGCTCCGGCAGCCCGGCGATCGCGCGCGAAGGCGGTATGTAGCTCATGTTGATCTTGTTCATGAGCATCCCCGCGCCGATGCCGATGAACGGCAGCTTGCCCGTCAGCATCTCGTAAGAACAGATCGCCAGCGAGTACACGTCGGACTCCCTGCGCACCACGCCCTGCTCCTGCTCGGGAGCCATGTACGGCGGCGTGCCGACCACGCTATTGGTCATCGAGTAGCGCGTCAGCGCGTCCTTGGCCATGCGCGCGATGCCGAAGTCCATGACCTTGACCTGCCCGGCGCCCGTCAGCATCACGTTCGAGGGCTTCATGTCGCGGTGGATCACGCCGCGCGAGTGCGCGTAGGTCAGCGCCTCGCCCATCGCCTGCGTCACGCGCAGCGCGTCCGCGGGGCTCAGACGCCCCTTCGCCTGCACGAGCTCGTGCACGGTCTTGCCGTCGACGTACTCGAACACGAGATAGACGTCCTCGCCTTCCTCGGCGATCGCGTAGATGTCCACGATGTTCGGATGGTGAAGCGAGGCCACCGTCTTCGCCTCGATGACGAAGCGCTCGCGCTCCCGCGGGTTGAGGCGCAGCTCGTCGCGCATCTTCTTGATCGCCACGCGCCGGCCGAGCGACCGGTCGGTTCCTTCGTAAACCATGCCCATGCCGCCCGCGCCGATCTGGCGAAGGATCTCGTACTGTCCCCGGATCACGCCCGAAGCGCCGGCCGCCGGAGGCGCTTCCGGCGTCGCCTCCTCCTCGAGCGCGTGCACGGACGGCCCGTGACGCGTCACCTTCGTGAACGCCGAGACCACAGAGTCCTTGAGCGGGGCCAGCACGGTCGAGAGCAGGCCGAGCGCCAGCAGCAGGCCGCCGAGCAGGCCGGCCCCCACCACGAGGCCGAAGCTCCTGCTCCGAGCCGGCGCCGCGGCCGCGGCGGGCTCGGCCGGGTTCTCTCCGGGGAACAGGAACAGGATGTCCGCGTTCGACGGAAGCTGCAGCTCCGCCGCGTCGGCCGCGGCCTTCTTGAAGGCCGGATCCAAGGACGCCGCCGTATTCATGTCGGACATCATCGCGACCTTGTCGCCGAGGCCGCCGTAGGCGTAGCCGCGGTTCGCGTACGAACGCGGATCGCGCGGGGCGGCCTCGATGGCGCCGACGGAGGTCTCGAGCGCGTCGCGATACTGCTTCGTGCGGTTCTGCGCGAAGGCCTTGCTGTTGAGCAGCGAGGCGTCGCGCGGCGAGACGGCGAGACCCGCGCTGGCCGACGCGAGCGACCGCCGGTAATCGCCCCTGCCGGCGTAGAGCCTCGACAGGAAGCCATGAGCCTCGGCGTTGCCCGGGTTCAGCTCGAGCGCCCGCTGGGCCAGCCCGATGGCGGCCTGGACATCGCCCATCGCCATGGCGCGGCGGGCTTCGTCGAGCTTCTGATTGGAAGCCAAGGTCGAGGCCGCCGTCATGCCCGGGATTTCGCGCGTCCTGCCCGCATCGAACCCGCCGGACGCGAAGCCTCCGCCGTCTCCCGCGCCGCCGCCGGATCCGGCGGAGCCTGCGGAACCGCCCGGGCCGGGCCCGCCGGCGGCGAGCGACGACGCGAGCCCCGGGGACGTGCGCCCTTCCGCGGACTTCAAGACCCCCATCGCGTTCTTATCACCCGGATTGAGCTCGAGCGCCTTTTTCGCGTCCTGGTAGGCGCCGTCGAAGTCGTTGGAGTCCAAGCGCAAACCGCCGCGCAGCGCGTAGGCGTCCGCCGTCCCGCCGTTGGCGATCGCGGCGTTGAGGGCGGCCAGCCCTCCCGCCCGGTCGCCGCCCGAGAGCTTGTCCTGCGCGCTCAGGGTCAAGGTGTCCGGATTTTTCGGATCGGCGTCGAGCATGCCGCCGATGTGGCCGCTGGGCGGAAGGCCGGACGACGGGGCGTCGGGCTCCTTGTGCCACTTGTCGCGGTTTTCGTTCCAGGCCTTGTTGAAATCGGCGTGGAAGTAGGTCATGACATCGCCGGACGGAATGGAGTCCATGCCCTCCATGGCGTTCTTCCTGATTTGCGCCAGCCTCGTCTCGTACTCGCCGGGCTTGAGCTCTCCCCGGCGCTGCGCCGCGTTCAACTCCCATTCCGCCTTCTTGAGCTGCAGCTGGAGTTCGAGCATCGGCACGAACACCTCGCCCTGGTTGGCGCCGTACTTATCTTTTTTATCGGCTCGGATATCGGCCGCGACCTTCTCATAGGTCTGCATGATCACGTCCCGGAAGCGGCGATTGGCCGGCTCGTTGGCCTTCGCCTCGGCCTGGGCGCGCAGCTGCTTGAGCAGCTGATCCTCGTCGACCTGGTCCGCCGTGCCCATCTTGGTTTTGGCCTTCTTCGTCGACATGACCATGTCGCCCATGTCGTGGGCCGCCGGGACGCCGTTCGAGTTGGCCGCTTCATGGAGAACATGGGAGAGGCCGTGGCCTGTCGCCTCGACGGACGAGGGCGGGTCCATGGGCATGCTGGCATCCATGACCTGATCCTGCTGGAGGGGGTCGGACGTGTCCCCGGCGGTCTTATTGGATTTCTTTTTATCCGTTATGACGCCCAATCCGCCGCCCGCGGTGGAGAACCCCTTTCCGACCAGCCCCGTCCCGGAAACGGTCGTGTTGGTCTTGCACGACGGATCGATCAGGTTGCCGTCCTGGTCCCGCGCGCACTGTCCATCCGCGGCGCGCGCCGACGGCAGGAAAACGAGGAGACCGGCTAAAGCGAGCAGAGGGGTGCGCTGGTTCATACCGTCAGTGTAAGGGGGCCCCCGCGTCCTGTCAAGGCAAACGGACGCGTTTTACCGAGCTTTTAACGGCTCGCGATGGCGCCGTAAGACGCGTTAAATTACGCGTCTTGCGCGATCACCGCGTCGAGGGCGGCGACGAGCTCGGTCGGCGTGTGGTAGCGCTTGTCGGGGTCGGGGACCAGCGCCTTGGCGATGACCTCGTCGAGCCCCGCCGGCAAAGCCGGGTTGCGCTGGCTCGGAGGTATGTGTTTGCCGTTGAGCTTGTTGAGGAGCATGGCCGCCCCCCCGCCCGAAAAGGGCAGGTGGCCGGTCAGCATCTCATACAGACAGACGCCCAGCGCGTACACGTCGGACTCGCGGCGCACCGTGCCCTGCTCCTGCTCGGGCGCCATGTAGGGCGGGGTGCCGACGACGGTGTTGGTCATGGACATCTTGGTGATCGCGTCCTTGGCCTGGCGCGCGACGCCGAAGTCCATGACCTTGATGCGCCCGTCGTCGGTGATCATGATGTTCGACGGCTTGAGGTCGCGGTGCACGATCTGGGCGGCGTGGGCGTGCTCGACGGCGTCGGAGGCGGCGCGCAGGACGCCGCGCGCGTCCTTGAGGCTCATCGGGCCCTCGGACTTTATCTGATCGTGGAGCGTGCGCCCCGAGACGAACTCGAACACGAGATAGACCTCGGCTCCCTCCTCGACGATCGCGTAGATGTCGACGATGTTCGGGTGGTGCAGCTGCGCGACGAGCTTGGCCTCGTTGACGAAGCGGCGGCGCTCGTGCGGGTCGATGCGGATCTCGTCGCGCATCTTCTTGACCGCGACCCGCCGCTCGAGCGAGCGGTCGAGCGCCTCGTAGACGACGCCCATGCCGCCGAGGCCGATCTCCTTGATGAGCTCGTATTGAAGCCAGAAGGCCGCGCCCGGGGAGCCGGGCACGGGCGTGGCCGCCGGCGCGTCGCTGCCCACCGCGTCCGAGGGCGCCAGCGCGCGCCGGATCGTCATGTGCACCTTCTCGCGCCAGCTCGCCGAGACGACGTGAAGAATGCCGAGAGCGATGAGGATGCCGCCCACGCCCGAGAGCAGGGCCAGCCGCGCGAAGCGCTTGCCGGTCTGAGGCGGCGGCGGGACGGCGGCCGCGGCCGTCGAGGCCGCGGACTCGTCGTCGAACAGCATGGTCAGGTCCTGATCCTGCGGCAGCTGGAGGGCGCGCTCCAGGCGGTTCTGGAACCGGGGATCGAGCGCGGCCGACCGGCGCAGGGCGTCCAGCGCGCCGGCGCGGTCCTTCATGCCCGCCAAGGCGAGCGCCTTGTTCTGATAGGCGTAGGGGTTCGACGGGTCGCGCGCCAGGGTCGCCTCGGCGTCCTTCAGCGCCTCCTGATAGTTGCCCTGCTTGGCGAAGGCCCACGAGCGGGTCTGCAGCGCCGCCCCGTTTCCGGGGGCCAGCGCGAGCGCGGCGCTCGCGTCGGCCGCGGCGTCGTTGTAGCGGTGCATCCGGTTCGAGGCGATCGCGCGGAAATTGAGGGCCTGGGCGTTGGCGGCGTTGAGCACGATGGCCTGGCTCGCGAGCTGGTGCGCGGTCGGATAGTCCTTCACGCGCAGGGCCGCCGCCGCGTCCCTCGTGATCGCCGCCGAGCGCTCCGCGGAGCCGGGCGCCGCCGCCGCCGCCTGCGCGCGCGCGGCCGCCGCGGCCTGTTCCGGCGTCAGGTTGGAGGCCGCGTATCCTCCCGCGGAAACGCCGCCCGCGGCGGGAGGCGCGCCGGGCGCGCCGGCATTCGTCGCGCCGGGGCCGCCTGCTCCGGCCTGGAAGATCGACGAGGGCAAGGTGACCGTCGGCGCGCGTCCGGTGGCGAAGTGGTAGAGGCCCAAAGCCTCCGGATTCCCGGGGTCCCGGGCGAGCAGCTGCTTCGCGGCCAACGCGGCCAATTGATAGTCGCCGAGCTCATTGGCCGAATGCCCGTAGCCGAGCATGGCCGTCGTGTTCTCGGGATCGATGCGGACGGCGTTCTCGTAATCGTCCAACGCGGCCTTGAAATCCTTGCGTTGATAGGCGCTCTTGCCGCTCTCGTTGTAGGGCCAGGGCTGGTTTCCCAGATTCTGGCCAAGAAGGCGATAATAGTCCTCCTCCCCTTTAGTGCGGCGATCCCGGCTCTGATCTTCCTTGGACTTGCCGTCCGGCGTGGGCTTGGTTGGGGGCTCCGCCCGGTCGCGCCCGATGCCGGCCAAAATCGCAAGCGCCTTGTTGAATTCCGGGTTGGGAAAGAGATTGCGCAGCTCCTCGTCCGGATGGTTCTTAATGAAAGCCTGCATCTTCGGCAAGTCGCCCCACAAATTGTTTGGGATTTTATCGATGGGCCAGTCGCGGATCGCCTCCAATTGCGCGGGAGTCAGCGTCGTGGACGGCTTGGCCGGTTTGTCCGCTCGCGCGGTCGCGACGAACAGGAAGGCCAGCGACCAAACAGCGAATCCAAGCGCAAGCGGCCTCATGAACGCAGTGTAGCCCTGGACCCCTTGATTTGTCAAGACGCCGGGGCTATACTGCGGCTCAGAGGTAACGACAATGAAATCCCTCATGTTCGCGATCGCCGTGTCCGCAGCTCTCGCCGCGCCGGCCCGGGCGCTGTCTCCCGAGGCCGAAGCTTTCGTGCGTAAAGCCGGGCTCGATCCCGCCTCCGCCGCCGTGCGTTTGGCGGATGCGGACGGAACAATCGACACGACCTATCGGGGCGATCAGAAAAGCTTCAGCCTCGAATCGCTGGCTCTCGAAAAAGCGAAGAACGGCGTGAACGCGTTCGTCACGACCAGGAACTTCATCCACAAACTCGAGGCCGACTTCAGGGGCACACCGATTCCCAAGACCGGCTACGACGGCCTCTATTTGACCACCGAGCAGCGGACTCTGGTCGCCCGCAAAATCATCGAAAGCTAAGACCGGAGGCGTGACACAGGCCGGGCCGACGCTTCATTGGCTGCGCCATGGGCCCAGCCTTACCGGGTACTTGGACCCTGGGCATCGCCCATGGCCGATGGTAATATCGTTATATGACAAAACTTCTACCCGCCCTATTGCTCGCCCTCTCCTCCTCCGCCGTTTATGGCGCGGACGCGGATTGGAGCCGGACCTCCGAAACGGACGCCCTCGTTCGCACGATGGCGGCGAGCAAGAACGACTCCCCCTCGCTCAAGGCAGCACCCGCGCCCGCCGTGACGATGAAGCCGGAGACGGCGAAGTTTCTGCGTTCGATCGGCATCGACCCGGAATCAAAAGAGATCGCTTTGATCTATTCGGAAGGTCCCGTCGAGACCTCCTACCAGGGCGACCCGCAAGTTTACAGCCTCGATACGCTGGCCGCCGAGAAAGCGAAGAATGCGATTAAACGCTTCATCACCGCGCGCAACTTCATCCGCCAGCTTAAGCAGAACTTCGAGGAGACCTCGATTCCCGCTGAGGGTTACGACGGTCTTTACTTGACCCTGGAGGAACGGAAATTGGCGCTGAAGAAGGTGTTCGGCTAGGCCAGAAGCCGCGCCGCAAGCCGGGCCGACTCGATGGCGGCCGCGGGGTCCAAGCGACCCGCGGCCGCCGCTTCGTAGGCGGTGCCGTGGGCGGGAGAGGTCCTCACGAAGGGAATCCCGACGGTCCAGTTGACGCCCGCGAGCCCCCCCAGCGCCTTGAGCGGGATCAGAGCCTGGTCGTGGTACAGGCACACGAGGCCGTCGTAAACGCCTTCGATGTGCAGGCGCCAGGCCGAATCGGCGGGCAGCGGACCGTCGATACCGAGGCGGGCGGCGAGCGGAGCGAGCAGCTCCTGCTCCTCGGTCCCGATCAGCCCGTGCTCCCCCGCGTGCGGGTTCAGGCCGCACAGGGCGATGCGGGGCTTCTGATTTCCGAGCTCGCGCAGGGCCGCGACGAGCGTTTCGGCGCACGCGGCGATCGAGCGCGCGTTCAGCGCCCGCGGCACTTCCTTTAGAGGGACATGGCGCGTGGCGATCGCGCACCACAGCCCGCGCGAGGGCACGCCGAGGACCATCTGCGCGTCGGGCTTCCCGGCGAAGTCGGCGAGGCGCTCGGTGTGGTCCCGCCACGGATAACCGGCCCGGGACCAGGAGGCCTTCGAGATCGGGGCGGTGACGACGCCCCCGGCCAGGCCCCGGGCGACGAGGGTCAGCGCCTCCTCGAAGGACGCGGCCGACATTTTCCCGCCGGCGTCGGTGGGCCGTCCCGGGCGCGGGGCCGGAAGGCCCAGGGCGGTGTCGCGGATCGGCCCGTCGGAAGGCCGCCAGCCGGCGCGGCGCCAGACCGAGGCTTCCCCGACGAGGACGGGAGACACCCCGCGCGGCAGGGCGCCGGCGCGCAAAGACGCCAGCGCGCCCCGGGGCCCGACGCCCGCGGGATCGCCGCAGGTGAAGGCGAGCGTCCGCGGCGGGAGCCGCGGCCCAATCGTCCTAGAGATTCGCGGGGAGGTTGCGCTCAATCGTCGCCTTGTCGCGCAGGCCCTTCACGAAGGCTTCGACCTTCTTCTGGAAGCCGGCGCCGCCGAGGAAGTTCGTGAGCTCGTCCTTGAACTTATCGTACTCGGGCTTCTCGGCCGCGCGCTTCTCGGTGACGCGGATGATGTTGTAGCCCGACTCGGTGTAGATGACGCCGCTCGTGTCGCCCACGCCGAGGGCGAACGCCGCCTTCTCGAGCTCGGGCGGAGCCACGCCGCGCAGGACGTAGCCGAGGTCGCCGCCTCGCGCCGCGCTCTCGGGATCCTCGGAATCCTCTTTGGCCACTTTGGCGAAGTCCTCGCCGGCGTCGAGGCGCTTCTTCACGGCCTCCGCGGTCTTCTGCGCGCGCTTCTTCTCGTTCTCCGAGGCGCCCGGAGAAAGGCGGATGAGGACGCGCTGCACGCGCACCCGCTCGGAGCTGAGGGCCTTGATCTGGCCGGCGACCTCGCGCAGGGCCAGGCCTTCCTCCTCGTCCATGCCCGTCGGCGCGCCGGTGCTCTTGCTCTCGATGTAGTTCTGGATCTTGGCGAAGTAGGCGCGCGTCTCCTCTTCGGTCGGCGGGACCATCCGAGCCTTCACGCCGTCGTCGATCACCTTGCGCGCCATGATCTGGTGCGAGAGCCGTTCGCGGAACTTGGCGAAATCGAGGCCC
>JAQTNG010000156.1 GCA_028714015.1 Elusimicrobiota bacterium
TGATATTGCCCTTCGTGTAGATCATGGTGGCCATCGCCGCCGCGCCCATGAGGAAAACGCCGTTCTGCGTGACCAGACGGTCGGACAGCTGCGAGAAGCTGTGCGGCACCCATGAGTCGAGCGCCATGTTGGAGAGCACGCGCGGGCCGTCGAGAAAGCCCGTCTGCGCCGCGACGAGGAGCAGGGCCGCCTCGGAGAACAGGGTCAGCACGATCAAGGCGCGGCCGATCGCGCCCCAGCCTCCGTAGAGGTTCTCGAGCAGGACGGCGTTCATGGTCTGGCCTTCCACGGGCGAGGCGCGCACGAGGAGGTAGCCGAGCAGGATGCCTCCCGCCGTGAACGCCAGCGAGGTGGACATCAGCATCATCGTGCGCTTGCCGGTCTGCACGCGCGGCTCTCGAAGCATCCCGACCCCGTTCGAGACGGCCTCGATGCCGGTGTAGGTACCGCCGCCCATCGAGTAGGCGCGCAGGAGGATGAACGCGACGGGCGCGAAGCCCAGGACGCCGATCGAGGCATGGAGGTCCGTGGAGGCGCCCTTGAACACCTCGGGCAGGACGGTCAGGTGGCTGCCCACGGCGTAGAGGATCATCGCGACATGCGAGACGACGAAGACGAGGAAGATCGGCACCAGGAAGGTGACCGACTCCTTCACGCCGCGCAGGTTCAGCACGAGCAAAAGGAGCAGCGCGAGCGCCGCCGCGAGCAGCTTCGTGCCCGCCCAGTGCGGCGGCAGGAAGGAGTACATCGCGTCGCAGGCGGAGGCGACCGACACCGAGATGGACAGCACGTAGTCCACGAGCAGGGCGCAGCCCGAGACCACGCCCGCCTTCTCGCCGAGGAGCTTGGTCGCGACCAGGTAGCCGCCGCCGCCGCCCGGGAAATGTTCGATGAGGTTCGAGTAGGCGATGGAGATGACGAAGATCGTCACCGCCGTCATCACGATGAGGATGAGCGCCAGATGCGTGTGGGCGCCGAGGGCACGGTAGGCCTCGTCGGGGCCGTAAGAGGAGGAGGAAAGCCCGTCGGCGCCCAGGCCCACCCAGGCGAGAAAGGCGGCCAGCGAGATCTTGTGGAAGACGTCCGGATCGCGGATGTCGCGCGGCTTGCCCAGCAGGAGCTTCTTGAATCGGTCCATGCCTTCACGATACCCCCCGAAGGCGTTATGAATCCATTATAAGGGGTCAGGCTTTCCGATTTTGCAATTCGTCCATCCGGCGAACCTGAGGACGAATTGCAAAATCGGAAAGCCTGACCCCTTTTTGATAAGATGGGGTTGTAGGCGGCGTGGCGGAATGGCAGACGCAATCGACTCAAAATCGATCGGGTTCACGCCCTTGTGGGTTCGAGTCCCACCGCCGCTACACTTTCCCCGATGAAAGACCTCAAGATCGCCGTCCTGGCGGCGCTGATGACGGCCGTCGCCGCGCCTCTGCTCGCGGGCCCGCGCCTGTGCGGCAACGGCCTGCCGCCCAAGCTCTCGGGAGACCTGTTCTCCCCCGCCGAATGCTCGACGACGACCAAGACCACGGCCATGCTTCCCGGGCTGCCCGTCGTGAGATCGGGCCAGGACGTCAAGACCGACCTGAAGGACCTCGACGGCCGCTGGGAAGGGACCCTGATCCACGCGCTCGGCCGCTACGAGCTCCTGCTGACGGTCAAGACGGGCTGGGGCGGCAAGGCCGAGCTGACCCTGGAGATGAAGGAGCTCCAGTTCCACGAGCGCCTCACCGACCGGCTGATCCTCGTCCCGGCGAAGGAAAAAGGCGCTTACGAGACGGCTCTGACCACGACCTTGGTCCCCGACGCCTCGCTGACAGGAAGCGCGAGGATCGGCGCGGCCGTCCTGCCCGAGGCCTCGACTTCGACGGCCAAGGCCCCGATTCCCGACCGCGAGGCGGACCTTTCGTTCTCCAACGGCGCCGTCCACCGGGTCTACTTCGCCCTCAAGGGGAAGGAGGAGATGCGCGTGCGCGCGTTCTCCGGCGTTCCGGGCGCCCCTCTTCAGAAGTTCGAGCTCGTGCTGACGAAGACGAAGCGCGAAGCGCTTTAATGACCCGCGCCAGCCTCGGACGCGCGCTGCTGTTCGCGGCTCTCGCCGCTCGATGCCTGCGCGCCGAGCCGCCTGTCGTCGCCGCGTCCACGCGATGCGCGGCGGGGCTGCTCCTCCCCGACTGCCGCATCGTCAGCTACTACGGGAACCCCCTCTCGAAGAGAATGGGAATACTCGGCGAGATTCCCGTCGAAGAGATGCTCAAGCGCCTGGAGGCCCAGTCCGAACTGTGGCGTCGCGCCGACCCCGGGACTCCGGTCCTGCCCGCGCTCGAGCTCGTGGCCACGGTCGCCTCCGGCACGCCGGGGCCGGACGGTCTTTACCGCAACCGCATGCCCGACGCCCTCGTCGAAAAAGTCATCGGCTGGGCCGCGCGGCGGAACTGGCTCGTGATCCTCGACGTCCAGATCGGCCGCAGCACCGTCCGGGCGGAGGTCGAGCGCCTGCGTCCTTTTCTAGAACGTCCGAACGTGCACCTGGCGCTCGATCCCGAGTTCGACATGCCCCGCGGCCTTCGTCCGGGGCAGAGGATCGGCACGAGCGACGGGGAGGACGTCAACGTCGCCGTCATCCTCCTCTCCTCGATCGCCGCGCGGGGCGCGCTGCCCCCGAAGCTGCTGATCGTGCACCGCTTCACCAACCAGATGCTCAAGCGGCATGAGCGCATCCGGCTCGACCCGAGGGTTCAGATCGCCGTCGTCATGGACGGCTTCGGCCCGCCCTCGCTCAAGCGCAAGATCTACCGCGTCACCGTCAAGAACGAGCCCGTCCAGCAAGCGGGCATCAAGCTGTTCTACAAGAACGACAAGCCCCTGATGTCTCCGGCGGACGTGCTCAAGCTCGAGCCGGCGCCGCGCGTGATCATCTACCAGTAGCCGCCCGGTCAGCGCGCCAGCGCCGAGCCCCGGACGAACTCGATGCCTTCCTTCTCGTACTTCGGCATCTCCTCCTTGAGGCAGTCGAAGGTCGTGCGGAAGTAATGGTGGCCGAGCGCGACCACCGAGCCATTCTTGCGCGCGTGAGCGACGGCCTGCTTGAGCATCTTGACGCAGAAGGCCTGCGTGTGGAGCTCGGCCGTGTCGAGGAAGATGTAGTTCATCGCCGTCGGAATGCCCGCCAGCTTCGCCTCGGCGTAGGCCACGCTTTTCTCGGAGACCTTCGAGTCGAGGAAGTACAGGCCCGTGGGCTTGAGCTGGGCCATGAAGGCGTTCATGATGGGACGGTTCTGGGTCGCTTTATAGGACCGATGGTTGTTGAGGCCTTTGGCGTTCGGAATCTGCTTCATGGCCTTCTCGAGGAGCTTCAAGGTCTTGACCGCGTCCTCGGGGTCCACCTTGTCCTTCGCCAGCTTCAGCGACTGGAACGGGTCGAACGGATAGTGGATGATGAGCTCCTTCGTCGGCGTGGCGGAGATGAGCGGGCCGACCTTCTTCGTGCGCGGAGACTCGGGCATGACCGCGAAGGTCATGACGCCCGGCTGCGCCATCCACTCCTCGTCGGGCGGCGTCTTCTTGTAGTTGAGGCCGAAGTCGTCGATGATGATGGCGACTTGCGGCGCCGCGGCCGCCGCCGAAGGCCCGGCCGCGAATGCGGCCGGCGCCGGAACGGCGAACAGCAATACGGCAAAGATATATTTATTCATGGTTCTCCAGGGCCCGGCGGCCGAGCCGCCAGGGCAAAATGCATGCGACGAGGTTGAGCGTCAGCCACCCCGCGCCCGAATAGAGCGCGACGCGGGAATTCCAGACGCCCGTGCCGAACCGTTCGGCGAAGTGCATCTGCATGGGCGCGGCGAGCACGGCGATCGTGAGGCCGACGTAGAACAGGCAGGCCGCCATGTAGACGAAGCCCCCCACCGACGACTCGATCTGGTGGATGTTCTCGACGGTGAATTTAGGGAACAACGCGCCGAAGCCCACGCCCATCACGCAGATGGCGAGGCCCACGGTACACAGCGCGCCGAGCGACAGCCACGAGGTGAAGCGATCGGCCTCGAGGATCCAGTTCGTCATCAGGGCCAAAGTCGCCGAGATCGAGAGCATCGGAACCAGGGAGAACGCGAGCTTCTCGCGCATGATCATCCCGATGTCGATCGGCGCGCTGCGCAGCACCCACCAGGATTTTCCCTCGAGGCTGATCGCGGGGAAGGTGAAGCGCAGGCCCAGCGCCGCGAGGACGAAGCCCGCGGTGCCGACGTTGAGGAACGACACCAGGCTCTTGAGCTCGGCCGAATCCAACGGAAGGCGGCGTATGCTGAACAGATACACGAACACCAGGCCGATGATCAGGAGTATCTGGGACCAGTGCTTGACGTCGCGAAAGAACGTCGTCCGCTCCTTCCAGAGAAGGGCGGCCCCGGAGCCGGTCCCCAGCAGCCGCTGCTCGGGCAGGAGCTTGAAGGCGTGATCTCGCTTGCGCAAAGCCCCTTCCTGCGCGCCGCTGTAGCCGATGAAGTAGACCTTGCCGGCGAGGGCCACCAGAAGGCCGTAGACGGCCGCGGCGGCGAGCCACAATCCCCCCGCTCGCAGCGCCCAGCCAAGCCAATGCCCCTCGGCCGCCATGCGCAGAGACTCCGAGAGCCACCACGAGGGCAGGTACGGCGCGGTCGGCGCCTGCAGGAAGCTCAGGTATTCGGCGACGACCTTGAGCGCGTCCGGGCGGACCAGCTTCTCGGGCTGGGCGAAGCGCGCCAGGCCGTAGGTGACGGTGAGCGACAGGCTCGAGAACACCCAGACCACGTCGCGCGTGCGGGACGACGGAAAAAAATAAAGAAGCAGCAGCGTAAAGCCTATCCCGAAAGATGCCGCCAGAAGCAGGAACGGGGGAACGGCGACGAGGAAGGCCGCGAAGTAGCCCCATCCCAGGTGCTGGACGCGCATGACCGCGCCGATGTAGGGCACGAGGATGAGGCCGATCATCCAGGACGCGAAGAACGCGCTCTCGAGGGATTTGTCGAGGAACACCGTGCGCAGGCTGACGGGCGCGTTCAGGAGGAACTTCAGGTCGTAGGAATAGAACAAGGTCGTGAGCGCGGTCAGGAGGCTGGAAACGACGACCATCGAGAAGGTCATCAGCAGGAGCATCGCGGTGAGCTTCCAGGTCAGCAGGACTCCGATCAGCTCGACGGTGGAAAGATATTTAAGGAGGCGATAGAAACCGTAGTGCAGACCGAACAAAAGCCCGAAGCCCGCCGAGCCGAACGCCGCGTTGCGGCCCCATTCGTAGCCGGTCCAGTGGCCGATCGTGTTGGTGAAAGTCCGCCCGCGCCGGCGCAGGAGCGTGCCGAGCATGCTAGAGGTAGCGGAGAAGCGTCGAGTACTCGGCGCCGCCGGTCAGGCTCAGGAAGATGCTCTCGAGGTCCTGGCCGTTACGGTCCGCCGACGCGGCCCGAAGCTCTTCCATATTTCCGCAGGCGATCATCTTTCCGCCGATCATGATGCCGATGCGGTGGCACAGCTTCTCGGCGATTTCGAGCACGTGGGTGCACATGAAGATCGCGGTGCCCCGCTGCGCCAGCTTCGTGAAGATGTCCTTGACCAGCCGGCCGCTCTTCGGGTCGAGGCCGACCATCGGCTCATCGAGCACGAGTATCTTGGGGTCATGCAGCAAAATGCCGCCGAGCACGAGCTTCTGGCGCATGCCGTGCGAGTAGCTTTCGAGAAGCTCCCCTCCCCAGGGCGTCAGCTCGAACATCTCGAGCAGCTCGGGGACGCGCTTCTTCATGTCGGAGAGCGGCACGCCGTACAGCTCGCCGACGAAGCGCAGATACTCCGCGCCCGTGAGCTTCGGGTACACGAAGGGCTCGTCGGGCACGAGCCCCATCGCGCGCTTGGCCGCGATTGGGTCGGCCGCCATGTCGCGTCCGCCGATGAGGACGCGGCCGGACGTTGGCCGCAATAGGCCGGTCATCATCTTGACCGTGGTGGTCTTGCCGGCGCCGTTGGGCCCCAGAAAGCCGACGATCTCGCCCGGCTTCACCTCGAGATTGAGGTCCGAGACGGCCGCGTACGCGCCGAAGTTCTTGCTGAGGCCTTCTAGACGGATCACGCCGTGACGGCGCGCCGGCCCTTGAGGAATTCGTCGGCGCGGGGCACCGTCAGGCGATCCGTGAAGTCATGGAGACGCTCGTCGATGAGGTCGCGCTCCAATGCCTCGATGTTCTTCGTCGAGAAGTCCTGGACGTTGAACGAGGCCATGGTCGTGCCGTAGGCCATCGCGCGCTTGAGGTGCTCGACGTCCTTGTAGGAGTTCGACGAGGCGAGATAGCCGAGGAAGCCGCCGGCGAACGTGTCGCCCGCGCCCGTCGGATCCTTGATGCGCGCCAGCGGATAGGCGGGGAAGACGAAAAACTTGGCGCCGACCTTCATCAGCGCGCCGTGCTCGCCCTTTTTAATGACGACGACGGAAGGCCCCCAGTCGGCGAGCACCTCGGCGGCCTGCAGCGCGTTCGGAGCGCCCGTCAGCCGCATCGCCTCCTGGTCGTTCGAGAAGAACACATCCACCTTGGTGAGCAGCTTCTTGATCGCCGCGGGCTTCGATTCGATCCAGTAGTTCATCGTGTCGCAGGCGACGAGCGCGGGCCCTTTCATCTGCGCGAGCACCTCGGCCTGGAGCTCGGGATCGATGTTCGCGAGGAACACCACCGGCATCTTGCGCTGGGCCTCGGAGAGGACCGGCTTGAACTCCTTGAAGACGTTCAAGTGAGTGGCCAAAGTCTTGGCGATGGAGGCTTCCTTGCCGTAGGTCCCGGCCCAGCGAAAGGTCTTGCCCTTGGCGGCCTTCAGGCCCGCGAGGTCCACGCCGCGCCGCTCGAGCGTGCTGCGGTGCTCGTTCGGGAAGTCCGACCCGACGACGCCGACGAGGGCGACCTCGGTGAAATAACTCGCAGCGAGCGCGAAATAGGTGGCCGAGCCGCCGAGAGCCTCGATGCTCTTGCCGGCGGTCGTTTTGACGGAGTCGAGCGCGACGGAGCCGACGACGAGTATGCCGTTCACGAGTTGGCGCCTCCCTCGACGCGCTCGAACCAGACCTGGTGCTCGACCTGCGAGGAAAGCTGCTTGAGGCAGTGGTTGATCAGCTCGACGGCGCGCTGCTGCTGCAGGTTCTGGGCGACGGCCGCCTTCGTGATCTTGGCCGCGTCCTTCTTCGGCGCGGTCTTCAGGACCTGGGCATAGGCG
Source organism: Elusimicrobiota bacterium (assembly GCA_028714015.1). Taxonomy (GTDB): domain Bacteria; phylum Elusimicrobiota; class Elusimicrobia; order UBA1565; family UBA9628; genus GWA2-66-18. The sequence continues at coordinate 7,231 of JAQTNG010000156.1, forward strand.
GCGTCCGCCTCGGCGGGCGGAACCTTCGCCATGCGGTAGATCAGCTGCTTCAGGCGGCCGCTCTTGATGGCCTTGCGGCGCGAGCGCTCGTACTCCTGGGGGGTCTCGCGGAAGATCGCGCGCACCTGCCGGAAGTAGACGTCCTGGTCGAACTGGCCGTCGCGCTGGAACGCCGGCGTCGCGCGGATGTCGCGGGACAGCTCGTCGTTGGTGACCTTGAGGCCGAGCTCGTCGGCCTTGATCGCCATCATCTCCTCGATCATCATGTCGTTGAGCATCTCGTGCTTGAGGCGCGACATCATCGCGTCGTCGACCTCGGTGCCCTTCGCGCGGAGCGCGTCGGCGTACTGGTTGACGCGCTGCAGCAGCCTCTGGGCCGGGATCTTGTTGCCGCCGATCCGGGCCACGGCGCCGTCGTTGTCCCGGCTCGTGAAGTAGAAGCCTCCGAGGCCGACGAAGCTGCCGGAGAGGAAGACGGAAATGGTCGCGACGAAGATGCTTTTCTGGTGGCGGCGCAGGAACGAGATCATTAAAACTCCTTAGTTGGGGGAGACGGCGTCGGCCGGTTGGGCCGCGTCGGCTTTTGTGTCGGCGCCCTCGGCGCGTGAACGGCGCCGGCGAGGCTTGTCTTCGTCCGAGCCCATGGCGCAGGAGCCTTCGTAAAACGCTCCTTCGTCGATCTTGAGCTTCGGGGTGCGAACGTCTCCGGTCACGCGGCCGCTCGCGAGAATCTCGATCGAACGCGACGCGACGATGTCGCCGACGACCTCGCCTGCGACCACGACCGTCTCGGCCGCGAGGTTGCCGATCACGCGGCCCTTCGCTCCGACCTCGACATCCACCGCGTCCGAGATGTCGCCTTCGAAGGCGCCCTCGATGCGCAGGGAGCCCTTGACCACGAGCGAGCCGTGAAAGAAGGCGTCCTCGCTGATCAAGGTCATGCCCTCGCGCGCGTCGCCGCGTCCGCCCTTTTCTCCGAACATCAGGAGCGGGCCTTCGAAGCGCGCGGCACGTAGCCGAGCAGATCGGCTCCGGGCCCGGGGCCGACCTTCATATAGGTCCACGGATTGATCGGGCGGCCCTGGCGCCAAATCTCGTAGTGCAGGTGCGCGCCGGTCGAGCGGCCGGTGGTGCCCATATAGCCGATCACCTGGCCGCGCATCACGCGGTCTCCGGCCTTCACGAGCGTCTTGGAGGTATGGCCGTACAAGGTGCTGAGGCCGTAGCCGTGGTCGATGACGACCATGTTGCCGTAGCCGTGCGACCAGCCCGAGAAGCGCACGGTGCCGTCGGCGGTCGCCTGCACGAGCGTGTCGGCGGCATTGGCGATGTCGAGGCCCGCGTGGAACTCGCCGTTCTCGCCGCTCTCGCCGTCGCCGCGGCGCATCGGGGAGAAGCGGTAGCCGAAACCC
>JAQTNG010000157.1 GCA_028714015.1 Elusimicrobiota bacterium
AGGAGATCGGCGGGTGGGCGGCCATGCTCGACGCGGACCTGAACCGGATCGAGCTCGTCCTGCCGGGTCTTTATGAGCTCGCCATCGGCGGAACGGCGGTCGGCACGGGGCTCAACACCCATCCCGACTTCGACAAGAAGGCGGCCGCTCACATCGCGCGCCTGACCAAATTGCCGTTCAAACCCGCGCCCAACAAGTTCGAGGCGCTGGCCGGCCACGACGCCCTCGTCTTCGCCCACGGCGCCCTAAAGACCTTGGCGTGTTCCATGAACAAGATCGCCAACGACGTGCGCTGGCTCGCCTCCGGCCCCCGCGCGGGCCTCGGCGAGCTGCGCATCCCCGAGAACGAGCCCGGCTCCTCGATCATGCCCGGCAAGGTCAACCCCACGCAGAGCGAGGCGGTCACGATGATCGCGGCACAGGTGCTCGGCAACGACACGGCGATCAACATCGGCGGCGCGTCGGGCAACTTCGAGCTCAACGTGTTCAAGCCGCTGATCATTCATAATTTTTTGCACTCGGCGAAGCTCCTCGCGGCCGGCATACGCGGCTTCACGGAGTTCTGCGCCTCCGGCATCGAGGCCGACGAGAAGCGCATCGATGAATTGATGCGTCGTTCGTTGATGCTCGTCACCGCGCTGAACACCCACATCGGCTACGACGCGTCGGCCAAGATCGCCAAGACCGCGCACGCCGAGGGCCTGACTCTCAAAGAAGCGGCCCTGAAGCTCAAGCTCGTGACCGACCAGCAGTTCGCGGACTGGATCAAGCCCGAGCTGATGACCAAGCCGGGGCTCTGATGGCGATGGACAAGGGCCAACAGGAGATCCTGCGCCGGGCCGCGTCCGTCATCGGCCACGACCTGCGCAACCCGCTCGCCGTGATCAACAACTCGGCCTACTTCGTGCGCGCCAAGCTGGGTCAAGCGAAGCTTGACCCCAAGGTCGAGAAGCACCTGAAGATCATCGAAAGCGAGGTCTCGCGCGCCGACAAGCTCATCGGCGACATGCTGACCTTCTCGCGCCCCTACGAGCCCGCCGCCGAGACGATGCCGCTCGACTCCGTCGTCGCCGACGCGGTCGAGAGCTATACGGCGCCCGAGGGCGGCAGGATCGACCTCAAGCTCGGCGCGAAGGGCGTCACCGCCAAGTTCGACGGCAAGGCGGTCGGCGACGCGCTCAAGCGCCTGATCGACAACGCCTTCGCCGCCCAGGAGGAGAAGGGCACGGTCAAGGTCGTCACCGCCGCGGGCAAGGACGGCCTGACGATCGCGGTCAGCGACACCGGCCCCGGCGTCGACCCCAAAATCAAGGACGTCATGTACGAGGCCTTCATGACCACCAAGCCCAAGGGCATGGGCCTCGGCCTCGCGCTGGCGCGCAAGTACCTCGAGGGCAACGGCGGTTCGGTGTCCCACGAGACCGGGCCCAAGGGCTCGACCTTCAAGCTCATTTTGCCGAAAGCCTGAGCGGCTGTTTCCGGAAACAGCCGGCCGCGTGATCCCATGAATAAATTCAACGAATGTCTCAAAATCGTCCTCGCCGGCCGGGCGCTCGACCGCGCCCAGGCGCGCGCCGCCATGCACGCCTTGATGGCCGGCGGCGTCACCGACGCGCAGGCCGGAGCCTTCCTCGCCGCCCTGCGCGTGCGCGGCGAGACGGTTCCCGAGCTCGTCGGCTTTGCTTCGGCGATGCGCGCGCGCGCGGTGAAGGTCAGGCCCAGGCGCCGCCCGCTGCTCGACACCTGCGGCACCGGCGGGGACGGCTGCGGCACCTTCAACATCTCGACGACGGTCGCCTTCATCGCGGCGGGCGCGGGCGCGGCCGTCGCCAAGCACGGCAACCGCGCGGTCTCCAGCCGCTCCGGCTCCGCGGACGTTTTAGAAGCCCTCGGCGTGAGGACGACCGTCACGGTCGAGCTCGCCGCCGAATGCGTGGACGTGGCGGGCGTCGGCTTCCTGTTCGCCCCCAGCCACCATCCCGCCGTCGCGCGCGTGAGTCAGGTGCGGCGCGAGCTCGGCGCGCGCACCGTGTTCAACCTCCTCGGCCCGCTGTCCAATCCCGCGCGGGCGAAGCGCCAATTGCTCGGGGTCTACTCGACGTCCCTGGTCCGTCCCATCGCCGAGGCGCTGCGGGCCCTCGGCAGCGAAGAGGCCATGGTCGTCGCGTCCAAGGACGGCCTCGACGAGCTCTCGCTCTCCGCGCCGACGGTCGTCGCGCGCCTGCGCGGCGGTCGCGTCTCGGTCTCCGAGGTGACGCCCGAGTCCCTGGGCCTCAAGCGCCGCCCGCTGAAGGCCCTGGCCGGCGGCGACGCGGACAAGAACGCGTGGATCACCCGGGCCGTCCTGTTCGGGGAGTCGGGGCCCGCGCGAGAGGTGTGTCTCCTCAATGCCGCCGCGGCATTGATGGTCGCGGGCCTGGCGCGCGACTGGAAGGAAGGCCTGGCCATGGCCGCGGACTCGATCGATTCCGGCCGCGCGGCGGCGTCGTTGGCCATACTCAGGCGGCTCACCGCCGGTGTCTGATCTCGGGGTTTTAGGAAAGATCGGGGATCGTACCAAGGAGCGCATTGCGAGGGAGAAAATCTCTCGTCCCGTGAATTGGCTTCGTACCCAGCCCCTGTACGATCACCCGCCCATGTCGTTGAAAAAGGCCTTGTCGGCCCCGGGTCCCCAAATCATCGCCGAGGTCAAATTCGTCTCTCCCTCCGAAGGCATCCTCCATCCCGACCCCTCTCCGATATCAGCCGCGAGAATCGCGGCGGCGTATGCTTCAGCGGGGGCTTCAGCGGTCTCGATCCTCACCGAGCCGGAGTTTTTCGGCGGCGACTATTCTTTTTTGGCCGGTGCCCGCGACAGCTGCCCGACCACTCCGTTGTTGATGAAGGATTTTGTCGTGGATGAATATCAGTTCGAACTCGCCCGTTCCATCGGCGCGGACGCCGTTTTGCTCATCGCCGCTCTGTTGGGCCCTCGACTTGGTTCTATGCACTCCGCCGCGAAATCGTTGGGACTATCGGTCCTCATCGAGGTCCACGACGAAGCCGAAGCCGAGGCGGCGCTAGCCGCCGGCGGCGCTCTGATCGGCGTTAATAGCCGTAATTTAAAAACGCTGAAAGTCGATTTAGCCGTCGCTCGTCGCTTAGCGCCGTTGGTCTGCCGCTCCGGAATCGTCGCCGTCGCCGAGAGCGGCCTGCGCTCGCGAAGCGACCTCGATTCGTTGTCGTCGCTCGGCTACAAGGGCTTCCTGATCGGCTCTTCCTTAATGAAGCGCCCCGACCCCGGAGCCGCCCTGACCGAGTTCCTGGCATGAGAATCAAGGTCTGCGGCGTCACCCGCCCCCAGGACGCGCGCCTGGCCGCCAAGCTCGGCGCCTGGGCCGTCGGCATGATCTTCGTTCCCAACACGCCTCGTTACCTCACCCCTCCGAAGGCCCGCCGCGTCCGCGCCGCGATCCCCAAAGGCGTCCTCGCCGTCGGCGTCTTCAAGCATGTCGCCGCCGAAGAGCTTCGCCGTGTGATCCGCGAGCTTCGCCTGGACGCCGTCCAGATCTACGGTTCCGTCCCGCGCGGCATCGGCGTGCGCGTTATTCAAGCCGTGACTTTGGACGCCCGTCCTCTGCGGGGGAAGATGGTCCTCATCGAGCCCGCCCGTACCGACGCCGACCGCCGCGCCGGCCGCGGGCCGTCCGTCCGCGCCCAGCGCAAGGCCTGGAGGACGGCGGAATCCTGGCGCGCCACCGGCGCGCGCGTGATCCTGGCAGGGGGACTGACGCCCCTCAATGCGGCCGAGGCCGCGCGCTCGGCCAGGCCCTGGGCGCTCGACGTCAGCTCGGGCGTAGAAAGCGAGCCCGGGATCAAGAGCGCTCCCCTTCTGCGCGCGTTCTTCAAGGCCCCCGGCGCGTAGCCGGGCGGGCTTACATCCGTTCGGCGTCCAGCGCCTTCTTATCCGCCGCGTGCCGCGCCGTCATGGCCGCCGTCCGGGCCCGGTAGTCCCCGCGGATATCCCGGACCGCGGCCCGCTGCTGGGCCTCGTTTTGCCTGAGATCGGCGCGGACCGCGGCGACGGCGGCCCTTTCCGCGCCCGTGAGAGCGGCTTCGGACGCCATCTGGTCCTCGACGAGGGCCTGGCGGCGTTCATGGCTCGAGTTCGCCGCGGCGGCCGCCTTGGTCTGCGGGGGCGCGACGTTGGCCGCGGCGCAGGCCCCGAACACCAGCGACGCGACGACGAGAATCAGCTTGATCTTCATATTCGCCCCCGTTACCGCATCTTGTCGAGCATCGCCTGCTTCTCGGCCGCCTTCTCATTGGCCTGCAACGCGGCGCGGGCCGCCTTCTGGGCGTGCATGAGGTCGTCGAGCTGTCCCCCGTTGGGCTTGAGCGCCGAGATCGCGCGGGCGACCTCCTTCTTGTCCGTCTCGACCGCGGTCCGGTCCTGCGGGGGCGGGACGGTGACTTGGGCGAGGGCGATGCCTGTGGTCAGCAGCGCCGCGGCGACGACGGTCATCGGGATTTTCGTCATGATGCTCTCCTTGGTCCTTCAAGGAGTATAGGACGACCCCGGCCCGTATAAAATCAGGAGTACTACTCACGCGCGTCCGCAATAATCGCTCCGCCGGGACCCCCTAAAATAGGGGGCCCAAAGTCACAATAATAATACCTCCCCGTCGGCCGTCTCATGGTATAATAAACATACGGGAAAACGTTTCCCGCGCCACATAAGACGTACGTGAGCAAGACGCAAGAAAGAGGACATACAAGACAATGGCTACCGGAAAAGTGAAGTGGTTCAACGATCAGAAGGGCTTCGGGTTCATCACGCCGGACGACGGATCTAAGGATCTCTTCGTTCACCACTCGTCCATCATGGGCGATGGCTTCAAGACTTTGGCCGAGAATCAGGCCGTCGAGTTCGACGTGGAGCAGTCCGAGAAGGGACCCCGCGCCGGCAACGTTCGCAAGCTCTAATCAGCTGACGAACACCGCCTGAGAAAGACCCCCTCGCCGCTTGCGGCGAGGGGGTTTTTATTGGGGTCAGACCTCCCGTTGTTGCGTAATACGCAACAACGGGAGGTCTGACCCCTAGTTGCGGCGGATGCGGATGGGGGGGTGCTTGAGGGCCCCGATAAACCACAGAAAGGGGCTCAGGTGGTAGAACATCTCCCTCAGGCCCCGGCGGGCGATGCCCCAGACGATCCCGCCGACCATGAACACGGTCAGAGCCCGGCCGATCCAGCTGTCGGCGAGCGCTTTGAGGGCCGCAACCAACGCAAACAGCTCGGGGTGGGCGATGATCCGGGGGAAGGCGGCGAAGAGGATGTAGCCGATCAGGCCCAAAGCGTAGCCCGGGCGGGCGTATTCGTTGATCTGGTGGGTGGCGGCGTCCATATACGACGCGCCGAGCGCCATATACAGGAGCACGAAGCCGCACATCTCGCGCCATAGGAAGTCCTTCGGCAAAGCGCCCTTCGTCGCGGAGGCGAAGATGACGGCCGCGAAGACCAAGGCCAAAGCGATGTTGTACACCGTCGCGAGCGCGCCCCAGACGTCCTCCCAGAACAGCTCGGAGAACACGTCCACGAAAGCGCCCATGGCGCGGGCGAGGATCCAGAAGCCGGCGTTGATGCTGCACAGCCAGACGAAGATCTGGAGGACGCTCTGGAAGCCCTTGGACCTCCAGGCTTCGATGAGGCCCGATAGGACCATGTCCATGGCGCGCTTACGCGGCGCGGCCGGCGAGGCCGGCGATCGACTCGGCCGCCTGCGCCTGGATGCGGCGCAGATGCTCCGTGCCGAGGAAGCTCTCCGCGTAGATCTTGTAGACGTTTTCGGTGCCGGACGGGCGCGCGGCGAACCAGCCGTTCTTCGTCGCGACCTTGATGCCACCAAGCAGCGCTCCGTTGCCCGGCGCCTTGGTCAGGACGGACTCGATCTTCTCGCCGGCCAGCTCCGCGGCGGGGAAATTCTCCGGCGCGAGAGCCAGCAGCGCGGCTTTGAGCTCCGCCGTCGCGGGCGCGTCGATGCGCTCGTAAGCCGGGTCCCCGTGCGTGTCGGTCAGCGCCCGGTACAGCTCGCCGGGATCGCGTCCGGTGCGCGCGGTCATCTCGGCCGACAGCAGCGCGAGGGCTATGCCGTCCTTGTCGGTGGTCCAGACCGTGCCGTCGCGCCGGAGCAAAGAGGCGCCCGCGCTCTCCTCGCCGCCGAAGCCGAGCGAGCCGTCGAGCAGGCCGTCGACGAACCATTTGAAGCCGACCGGGACCTCGTACAGGCGCCGTCCGAGCGCCGCGGCCACGCGGTCGATCATGGAGCTCGAGACCATCGTCTTGCCGACGCCGGCGTTCGCGCCCCAGCCCTTCCGCTCGCGGAACAGATACGCGACGGCGACGGCGAGGTAGTGATTCGGGTTCAGCAGGCCGGCGCTGCGCGCGACGATGCCGTGCCGGTCGTGGTCGGTGTCGCAGGCGAACGCCACGTCGAAGCGGTCCTTGAGCGCGATGAGGCCCGCCATCGCGTGGCGCGACGAGCAGTCCATGCGGATCTTGCCGTCCCAGTCGCGCGGCATGAAGCGGAACGAGGCGTCCACCTCCGCGTTCAGCACCTCGAGCGGGAATTTCCAGCGCTTGGCGATGCGCGGCCAGTAGGCGACGCCGGCGCCGCCGAGCGGGTCGACGCCGAGCTTGAGCTTGGCACCCGCGATCGCGTCGAAGTCGACGACGGCGCCGAGATCCTCGACGTACGAGGTGAGGAAGTCGTGGCGGCGCGTCGTCGGCGCCCTCATCGCGGCGGCCAAAGTCACGCGCTTGACCTCCGAAAGGCCCCCTGCGAGCAGGCGATTGGCCTCGCCCTCGATCCACTTCGTCGCGGTCGTGTCGGCGGGGCCGCCGTTCGTCGGGTTGTACTTGAACCCGCCGTCGGCGGGGGGGTTGTGGGACGGCGTGACCACGATGCCGTCGGCCAGACCCGCCTTGCGTCCGCGATTGTAGGTCAGGATCGCGTGCGACAGCGCCGGCGTCGGCGTGTAGCCCTCGGCTCCCCCCGACGCGGCGATGCGGACGTCCACGCCGTGAGCCGCGAGGACCTCGAGCGCCGTCGCGTGCGCCGGCTCCGACAGAGCGTGTGTGTCCATCGCGAGGAACAGGGGCCCGTCGGTCCCCTGCGCCCGGCGGTAGCGGCAGATCGCCTCGGTCGTGGCGAGGATGTGGCCCTCGTTGAACGCGCACGCGAACGCGCTGCCGCGATGCCCCGACGTGCCGAAGGAGACGCGCTGTTCCGGCACCGACGGGTCCGGCTTCAGCTCGTAGTACGCCGCGACCAGCCGCGGGACGTTGAGCAGGTCCGCGGGGTCAAGACGCTTGCCGGCGTTCGGATCGAGGGCCATACGGCGGCCCATCATACCAAGAATGGCTCGCGCTAGAGCTTTCGCCGCTTGACTCCCGCCTGAATCCGGCTTATCCTGGTCCCATGAACATCACATGGCTTAGAGCCGGCATCGTCCTCGCGCTGATCTCGCAATCGGCCGGCTGCGGGACCATCCTGCACCCGGAGCGCAAAGGCCAGCAGGACGGGCGCATCGATCCCGGAATCGCCGTCCTCGACGGCATCGGCCTGCTGTTCTTCATTATCCCGGGCGTGATCGCTTTCGCCGTGGACTTCACCAACGGCACGATCTACCTGCCCGGCGGGAAACACGGCGCCAAGCTCGAGCAGCTGCGCTTCGATCCGAAAGGCGACGCGAACGCGGCCGTGGAGCGGATCATTCGAGGACGGACCGGGCTCGCGATTCGCCTCAATCAGCGCAATCTGCGCGTCCGCGATCTTGGCTCGCGCGAGCAGATGCTCCTGGCCTTCGCCCGCGCGCCCGAGAGCGCTCGCGCGGCTCGGCAATAGTCAGCCGCCCATCAGCTGGCGCATGAGAGAAATCTGCACGGGATGCAGGTCGTTGTCGCCCGGGCTGCGCAGGCCGATGCTCGTGATTCCCTGTTGGCCCGCTAAAAAGAGGAATTGCAGCTCGCGGGGGTTCACCGCCAGGCTGATCGCGGCCTTTTCCGCGAACGCGGCGGTCTTGTCCTCGGCCTCGGACGAGGTCTTGAACTGGGTCGCCGTCATGCCCTGGCCGAGGTTCCGGCCGACGGCGAGGACGAGTATGTTCTGAAGGATGGTCGCGGTGGCCTTCTCCTTGCGGCCGTCCGCCATCAGCGCGTCGAAGGTGACGAGGACGTCGACGCGGTCGCCGGGCTTGACGAGGCTGCGCATGTCCGCGTCGATGCCGAGCGCGGCCGCGCGGTAGCCCGGAGGAACCTTGAGGGCGAGGCCGGTCTCGGGCGACAGCGGCATGAGCGCCGATTGGCTGATCTGGTTGCCCTTGGGGATGCGGACGCGGTTGACGAGGTTTGAGATCATCCGGATGTCGGAGGGGACGCGGATCTCGATGGCGTCCTGGGCCATGAACTTGCGGGGCATCTCCACGACGTCGACCAGGCCTTCCTTGATCAAGGTCCGCTCGGGTATGTCCATGCGGGCGACGAGGACCTTGCCGGTCTCGTACTGTCCGCTCAGCGCCTTCTCCT
>JAQTNG010000158.1 GCA_028714015.1 Elusimicrobiota bacterium
GTATGGGATCGCATGCGGGCATCTAAAAACGTTTGGAATGAGCCGTGCTGGCTAACCATTCGCTTGACCAGCCGGCGGCCTCGTTTGGGTGGACTGTTGAAGCCGCCGCTGGTCAGCGTCTGCGTTAGGGCTTAGCGAAAATCTATTTACGGACTCCGATCGAATTGACTCCATCACCTAAACCGAACAAAATTCCAGAGTGGACGGACGATATCAAGAATACGCCTCTAGCTGCCGAGTTGCGCAGTGGTGAGGTCTTCAGCTTTTCTCAATCCATCTTCATAGGCTCCGACTATGGGGGAGAACATCAGACTGCGCGGCACGCTGTCTATGGCTTTCTGATCGCAGATCTAAATAAATTCCACGACACCGCGCTATTGCAGACACAAGCACGCGAGATACACTTCGGAGGTTCCCCTCATACCGTTGAGTTCAAAAAACTAGCCGCAAGTGGGCGAGACCGGGCACTACCAGATTGGCTGACGGCCGCAGATTCGCTGCACGGCTACCTCATCACTCTTGCAGTTGACGTCGAACTGCTGACGCTGTTTGGTCGTCCGAACGAATTGGCCTCACTAACAAAGATACTCTCCGATGCAGGCCTTGGGAATTGGAAGGCGCATATCGCAGAAAAACTGCTTCGTATTCTGCACTTCCAGTCTTACTTGTGCTCGCAGTTCTTGCGTCCATCTCAGAAGGTACTGTGGATGACTGACAGGGACGCGATTGCGGCTAATTCTGCCAAAACTGTGGCCCTCGGAAAGATATGGGCGCAAGTTTTTGAGCTATATGTCCCAGCAGGAGCAGCAGCTCACAGCCTTGGGATGGCGCTCCCTTTTAATGTCACGAATCCCGAAGATAGGCAGCTCAATGATGCACTGAGTTACCCCGATCTGGCCTCGGGAGCGCTCGAAGAAGTTCTTGCCGAATCAGACTCCCCCAAAGACACGACCGGCGTGATTCTTCGTTGGCTTGCAGTAGACAGCCCAACATTGAAGAAGAGAACCCTTCGAATAAAACCATTCATGCACCCGGATGGAAGAAGTGGATTCCAGATGAGCTATCTACAGATCAACCTCACATGAGATATCAATAACGACTGAGTCCTCGTCCCAACGATCCTCATGCCGCCGTCCACGCGACTGAGTGTTAACGCGAGGAATTAGTGCCAATATAGAAGGAACATATGGAAAAACCTAAAAAGACAGTTGCAAAAGAACGTATCCAAAAAGCACTTGATGCGATCCCGCATCTAAAGGCCCAGAATCATGGCTCGCCAGAATTCGAAAAGTGGCTACGAAACACCGAAGTTGCCATTGCGAATACGTTTGGCGACAAGTCGCGCCATTCGACGGATTTCACTGATGTTCGCTATTCCCTGGGAATATACACCTCCGGAACACCCGACTCAGCGCATCAACGCGCCTATACTCGAGGTCTAGACTCGGCAGCTTCAGTGCTCGTATCGATGCTCGAGGAAATTGAGGAATATTGGCCCAGCGACACGGGGAGCACCAAGGCAATAGCTGCCGCAGATGTGCCCCAAGAAAAGACAAAAAATATTTTTATTATCCACGGGCGAGACGATGGCACAAAGGAGACCGTCGCTCGTTTTATCGCCACACTGGGACTGACTCCGATTATTCTCCATGAGCAATCAAATCAAGGCCAGACAATTATCGAAAAATTTGAGCGCCATGCTCGCGTAGGGTTTGCTGTGGCCCTCCTTACACCTGACGACGTTGGAGGGCTGGCGGAGAAGAAGACCGACCTCACCCCCCGGGCCCGGCAGAATGTTATTTTTGAGTTCGGCTACTTTGTTGGCGCACTGGGGCGTCGGAATGTCTGCGCGCTGACTCGCGGAAATGTCGAAATCCCCTCAGATTACGCGGGCGTCGTTTATATACCTTTTGATGCGGCTGGAGCATGGAAAATGAATCTTGTCAGAGAACTGAAAGCCTCCGGATATGAGGTAGATGCCAACCTTGCGCTGTGATTCCCGTGCCGGGGCCCGAATAGCAAGCCTGATCGCAATACCGCGCGCGCAGCGTGCTCCTGTTTAAAGCAGTTTCGGCGGGCACTCCGACCTAACCGTGCAGAAAATAACCCGCGGAAGAGGAATAACACCCTCCGAGAGATATCTCGCAACTCTCGCCGATAAGACTTTTCTGAAACTTTGGTCGTATGCGAATTTATTTTATGACAAGCGCACTGCAGTTGGCGGAAGTGGCAAGGAATTCTGCGACCTTCTCGCCGTTTGCGGTGATGATATTTTTATTTTTAGTGATAAGAATATCTCCTGGCCAGGCAAAGCCCCGGAATTGTCCTGGAGACGGTGGTATCGGCGCGCAATTGAAAACTCCGTAGCCCAAATTAGGGGTGCCGACCGATGGCTCAGAGATTTTCCTGAGCGGATTTTCATTGACCCCGATTGCACGCGTGGAATTCCGATTGAACTCCCCCCAAAAGACAAGAGGAGGGTCCATGGAATTGCTGTCGCCATTGGTTCGAGCAAGGCATGCGCGGAACACTTTGGCGGCCGTAGCGGCACATTCCCCGTAGTGCCGCACCTTAAGGGCTCACAACATTATCTCCTGGAAGGAGATGGCGCGTCCCCATTTGGCATTGGAGATGTAAACCCCGGCGGACCGTTTATACATGTATTCGACGACTACGCATTGAATCTGGTGATGCGCGAATTGGATACCGTCTCTGACTTCGCTCAGTATTTAATTCGACGTGAGAGACTAATTCGTTCCGAACGTCTGCTGGCAGCCCCTGGGGAGGAGGAGTTGTTGGGTTATTACATGCAGCATCTTGATTCAAACCAGGAGCATGATTTTGTAAAGCCCGATGGCACTCAGTGGGCGGCAGGTGAATTCTTTACTATTTCAGATGGAATGCATGAGCGACTGCTTTCACGTCCCGAATATGTCGGGAAGAAGAGCGCAGATAGAATCTCATATGTCTGGGATCAATTGATTGACGAATTTTCGCGGAACTTATTAGCCGGCACCTCCGTTCCACTCTTTGGTGAGGCAGTGGACATCAAGGATGCCGAGCAGGGTCTGAGGTCCATGGCCCGCGAGAACCGAACATATAGGCGCTTGCTAGGTGAAGCGCTCATGGGATCGATGGCTGGACGTGAGCAAACGCAGCAGGATAGATTTTGCAGAGTGATAATGCCCGGGTATGAATCCCCGAATCGCGAATTTGCATATGTGTTTTTGGTAATGCCCTACCCTGCTCACCTTGAGCTCAAGGGCGGATATGACCAGTACCGGAAGGTGCGCGCGAATATGCTGCACGCATACTGCCTAAACGTGCTATGCGACAATCGAAAGCTGAAGCGAATAATCGGTATTGCCCTCGATGGACCTTCTAAAGAAACCGCCGCTGGGACATCCGAGGATATGCTAACCATGGAAGCTCCAGAGTGGACGCCTGCCGCCGAAAAAGAGGCACACGTCCTACGACAAAAATTCGATATCCTCAAATCTGGACGCCTTAAATTCTCACATGTGAGTGCAAGTGAGTATCCTGGGGCTGGTGCAAAGACTTCCGAATCTCGACAACAGCGACGGGCTCGTGAAAGATCCGATGCAAAGGCCGCACGGAAGAATATTCGGTCCTAACGTCGCCCTAACCACGCGCTACTGCCGACGCGCGCTTTCTTTAGGGAGTTCCTGTAGCGCGCGCGGCAGAGCGTGGCGTTAGGCCCCCTTTATGAAAGCAACGATCAGGTCCACATTCAGTCGTGATAACAAGCTCTGGCACGAAGCTGTGAGTGAGAACAGCCTTCGCCTGAATTTCATTTGCCCTGAGGGAGGGCCGCTTAAAATCGGAGATGTGATCTGGGTGGCTATCGACTTGCTAGACCAGGAACAGTTGGCCACGGTTTACAGCGCTAGCAAAACAGTGAAGATCAAAATCGATGGGCGATACATCAAGGATTTGGCTGTATTAGAAAAAGCTGACCCAGAACCCGTGTCCGAAGAACGCCTCAAGGGGGCACCCGCCACTTTTGACAGAAACACGCTCCTTCTTAAGGCTCAGCAATGGGTACTTGACGTGCCGAGTGCTGGAGTGAAGAAAGAAGGCTTCAAAATAAGCCAAATGCAGGACGCGGTCACTTTCACTTTTGAAAAACCCGGCGAAGGTAGATATCTCATCATCATGGACAAACAAACGGGAGAACTGATTTTAAGGAACTGGTACCCAGAGAATCCGTCATCGACATCGGGCGGGGCCTAACTAATGGATAGAGCGGCCGGCGGCTCAGTGCGGAATATCTTGATAGCCGCCGCCGCTCACTGTCTGCGTTATGCGGAAACCCGGGGGATTCGTCAATCAAATGACTAAACACTCACGATTGCACTTGCTTGTAGAGGGATTCCTCGTGGCCTCCATTATCGCTTGCGCTAATCCGGCTGCTTCTGACCCTCTGATTACAATATTCCCAGCTTCGGCTACGCAAGCCGTTGCCTTGCATGAGTGGACGGCTCCGTTCTGGGAGCCTTCGAACCGACAGATTTCAAAGCTTGAATTGGCCCTCCCGGAGTACCTTCTTCGGAATTCGCCAATTGGGAAAATTCCCAGCGATAATTTTAAGAGCTATGGGAGGCAGTACTTCGGCATTTCCCAAAATGGGAAGAAACTTATTTATTTAAATGCATTCTGCGATCCAGAACGATTCGCCAGACGGAAGACTGACCTTGTCAGGGTCTTAGATGGAGGCAGCTGCTACTTCCACGTGCTTTATGACCCCGAAACAAAGACCTTCTCGGATGTTAATTACAACGGGGAAGCGTGACTCCGCATAACAATGGGTAGAGCGGACTGCGGCTGGTGCGGAGATCTTGATAGCCGCCGCCGCTCAACCTGGCGTTAGCTGGCCAGAGAGGAATCGAACAATGGGATATCGAATGAACATCATCACCATGTTGGCGCCAGTATTGGGGGCGAGTCTTTTCATCAATGCTTACGCGGCACGAAAGGATTCACCACGGACTGACTTGACTGCCGCCGTCAACGCTGGATTAACTCTGGAAGTTCGCCAAAGGGCACTCTCAGCATTGACGGGAAAGCCCGGCCCGGGCCCCTGTCAGTATAAGAACATCGGTCCTCTGATCTTGGCTGCCACTAACACGAAGGACGGGTTCAGCGGCGCCTTGCTGGAAGCCGCCGAGACGTTGATGACCAGGTGCAAGGTCGAAGAAGGTAGGACTATTGACGACTCGGCACTCACCTCCGCATTGATCCAATGTTCGGATCCAAAAGTCGGGGATGTTGAGGTCAGATATTGGGCCTTAAAAGCGTTGGCGCTGACCAAATTTCCGAACCCGTCGATCACGCAAGCCTTCCTCCGGTCGGCGCGCCAGGACACAGCGGCGAGGAATCGCGTCGCAGCCCTCAACAACATCGGATACAAAAACTCCGGCGTGCCCGATCAACAAATTGCCGACGTTCTTACTGCGGCTTCCGATCCCGCCCATGAAAGCGAGGCCTGGGTACGAACTCGCGCTTTGGCGATGATGACAGCACAATTATGGAGGGGCAATCTGCCAGCGTCCTTGCTTGCGAACCTAAATCGAGGTATGACCGCCGATCCCGATCCTCACGTCCGAAAATTTTCCGCAACGTACCTGTTGCAAACTGGGGATCCGCACGCCGGAGAGCTGTTTGAGCGGGCACTTGGGCAGGAAAAGGTCGCGGAGGTCCGAGACGAAATCAAGAAGAACCTCGAAGTGCTCGAACGCGCCCATCAAGCTCGATAGTTGCTCCAAAATGGTGAGCCAGCTAACATTAGATTCAGCCGACCGTCGCCGCCGTGTTGGACAACCGGCGCCGGCGACTGATCCCATCGTTAAACGGAATCCCGCGGCATTGACAGCCGCACCCCGCCGGGCTACGCTTGAGGCGGATGGCCGAAGAGCACATGACGCTGCGCGATCTCGGGTTCGACTTCGGGCCCGACCCCTTCGGCGACAAGGCCCTCGTCGCCAAAGCCTCGGCGATCTTCCATAGCACCGAACTCGCGATCGCGCTGGGCCTGATCGGGCTCTGCGTCCTCTATTGGCTCTGGGTGCTGTGGCGCGACGCCGGGGAGCGGAAGGACGCCGTCGTCATCTCCAAGGGCCGCGAGGTGCAGCTCGCCGGGCAGCGCGCGGAGGCGCTCAAGGAGCTGCGCGGGCGGGACGCGCGCTTCGACGAGGAGGCCTTTCTGGCGCACGCCCGGGCGATCTTCCTGCGCGTCTCGGACGCGTGGAGCCTGCGCCGGCTTCCCCTCGCGCGCGCGTTCGTCTCCGACGGCTTTTACGAGCGCCTGTCGGGGGACGTCGCGGCGCAGACGCAGGCCGGGGTGCGCCACTGCATGAGCGAGACGACGGTGCTCGAGGCGTCCGCGCTCGGCTACGCGGCCGGCTGGCACTACGACTCGATCGCGGTCGGCTTCAAGGTCTCGGCCGTGCGCTCGCGCCTCGACCTGAAGACCGGCGCGGCGCTCGAAAGCGCCCGGGAGACTTACGAGGAGATCTGGACCTTCGTGCGCCGCCCCTCGGCGGCCACGCTCGCCAAGCCGGGGCCCATCGAGGGATTCTGCCCGAGCTGCGGCTCGGCCCTCTCGATTTCGGACGCCGCGCGCTGCGAGGCGTGCAAGACCTGGATCAACTCCGGCGAGTACGACTGGATCGCCGTGAAGAGCACCGTCCCGTGGGAGTGGCGCTTCCCGGATCCGCGCCGCGAGATCACGGGCTGGGAGGAGCTGAGGGAGGACGATCCGGCGCTGAGCCTGGAGACGCTCGAGGACCGCGCCGCCGTCGTGTTCTGGCGCTGGCTCGACGCGCTGCGCCGCCGGGATCCGGCGCCGCTTCACGGCGTCTCCACGCCGGGATTTTATTCCGAGCTCAGGCTCGACGCCCTCGCCCCGCGCGATGCCCTGCTCGGCGCGGTCGAGACGGTCGCCTTCGAGGCCGGGCCCGAGTTCGACCTCGTGCACTGCCAGGTCCGGTGGGAGAACGGGGACGAGCGCCGCACGGACTACCTCGTCTTCGCGCGCCGCGGGGGTGCGACGACCGACTGGCAGGCGGGGCTGAGCACGACGCGCTGCCCGGGCTGCGGCGCGCCGCCGGAGGCGGCGGACGCGGAGTCCTGCGCGTACTGCGGCCAGGCCTTCAACGACGGCAGCCGCGGCTGGGCGCTGGCCAGGATCGTCCCGTTCGGCGAGTGGCGCCGTCCCGCGGAGGCCCCGGAGACCGGCGTCCTGCCGAGCTGCGAGTGGGGAGAGGAGCTCGCGGCCGCGGACGCGCTCGGAGCGCTCGCCGCGTGCGTCGCCGCCGACGGGGAGGTGCGCGATCGCGAGCTCGCGTACCTGAACGCCTACGCGCTGCGCCGCAAGGTGCCGCAGGAGAAGGTCGACGCGCTCATCGACGAAGCCCGCGCCGGCCGCCTGCCGTACGCTCCCCCGGAAGGCGCCGACGATGTCCTGCTCCGGGGCCTGATCCGCATGAGCCTCGCCGACGGCTTCATCGACGACGGCGAGCGCGCCCTGCTCGGGGCCGCGGCGCGGCGCGCCGGCCTGCACGAGCTCGATTTGAAACGGATGATCCGGGAGGAGCGCGCCGCGCTGGCCGCGCGGGCGCGCGAGCTCGTCGATCGCCTCGGCTGACCTTTCGCTCGCGGTCGCCAGCCGCTTCGTCTAATTCCTCGCAGCATCGAGTGTTTCTCGACGGGAATATTTGCTATACTTACCGGACCATGAAGAAGAACCTGCACCCCCTCTACCGCACCGTCGTGTTCCAGGACGTCTCGGCCAACAAAGGCTTCCTGACCCGCTCGGCCGTCATCGCCAAGGACACCGTCGTCTGGGAAGACGGCAAGACCTACCCGATGGTCAAGCTCGACATCTCCGCCCTCTCGCACCCGTTCTACACGGGCCAGCAGAAGGTCATGGACACCGCCGGCCGCATCGACCGCTTCAAGAAGCGCTTCGTCTCCTCCGAAGGCAAGACGGTCGCCCGCAAGGTCGCGAAGACGCAGACCAAGCGCCTCGTCCACGTGGGCCATACGGCCAAGCGCGAGCAGGTTCTTTCCACGACCGTGAAGAAGGACGAGAAGGACGCGAAGAAGCCGGCCGGACCGAAGAAGGCGCCCGCTGCCAAGAAGGACTAGCGGTCTCGCTCCGAAACGGGCCCCGGCCAGAAATGGCCGGGGCCCGCTTCTTTACCCGCACCCCCTATCACCCTTTAAACCATGGATCCCAAGATCGCCAAGCTGGACAACGACTACCGCGAGCTCGAAGGCAAGCTCGCGGCCGGAGGCCTGACGGCCGTCGAGCTCAAGGAGCTGGCCGTGCGCCACTCCCAGCTGTCGCCGATGATGGCCAAGGTCCGCGAGCTGATGCGCGTCGAGGGCGAGCTCGAGGGCCTCGCGGCGATGGAGGCCGATCCCGACATGAAGGCCATGGCCGACGAGGAGCGCCCGAAGCTGACGGAGCGCTGGAACGCGCTCTCCGCCGACATCGCCGCCGACCTCCTGCCCAAGGA